>JAKLDZ010000700.1 GCA_022703255.1 Myxococcota bacterium
AGGAGCGGCCGCCTGCGGGGAGCAGGGGACGGCTCCAGGCGCCGAGATCGCGCTGTTGCAGCGAGCGAAGCACCCGCTGCCCCACCTTGTGCATCATCGACTCGGGTTGACGGTAGCTGGTGCGCAGGGTGCGCGGTTGGAACCGATCTCCCTTCCACGCGAGGCGCATCGCGTACTTCGCGGCGAACGCGAAGGTGGCGGCGACGGCGACTCGCTCCGTGGCGGAGGGGGGACCGAGCTCCGCGTCGAGATCGCGCCGAAGCTGCTCCACCAGATCCGCCTCCGTGCGGTTGTGCGCGTAGCGGGCCATCACCGGCACCAGCAGACGCAGCTCGCGGGTGCGTGAGAGCAAAGCCTTGCGACGCGCGTCGACCCACTTCGAAGGCGGGAAGGTGGCGAGGCGCTGCAGCCCGCGAAGGTGGGCGCGGGTCATGCGCATCACGCTCCCGCCGAGCTGATCGAACTCCTTGCGGAACGCGTACGCGAGCCATCGCTCGGTCTCTTCCGGCGTGAAGTGCGGGTGCTTCCAGGCCAGGCGGTGCTGGCCGTGCCACTCCTCGTAGGGGATGGTGGGATCGATCAGGCCCTTGCGCTTGAAGTCCTCGTACAGCGCCGTGACGGGCATCGGCGTGAGCTGCATGAACTGGGTGAACGACGGCTTGAGGGAGAGCACGAAGTCGATGTCCTCCTCGATGTTCTCGGGCGTGTGATCCTCGAGGAAGAGGATGGCCGAGGCGAGGACGGCGACACCGTGGTCCTGCAGCTCGTCGATCATCTGCGCCAGATCCACGTTGCGGTTCTTCTCGTAGATCTCGCGCTTGGACTCGACGCCCATCCAGAGCCAGAAAACGCCGAGCCGGACGATGTTCTCGATGCCGAAGGACACGATGGTCTCGGCCGACGAGAAGATGGCGAAGTTGAAGAACCGATTCGCGCGCTCCATCTCGTCGATGAGCTCGTGGGCGCGCTTCGCGTCCTTCAGGAAGTTCTCGTCCATGATGAAGAAGTCCGTGCACCCGTAGGCGTCGGACATGCGGCACGCCGCGTCGAAGACCTCCTTGCCCGTGCGGAGGAACGCCGTGTACTTCCTTCCGAAGTTGTGGCTCGTGGCGCAGAAACGACACGCATTCACGCACCCCACCCCCGGTATGAGCAGCCCCGCCTTGCCCGGCGTCGGCACCCCGTAGATGTGCTTGCCCTCCGCGGAGACCAGGTTCGGGTGCACGATCGGACGATCGACCTCCTCGCCCAGGAACGCCCGCATCCAGCGGATGCCTTCGCCCTTGACGACATGGTCGCAGTCGATGAGGGACTCGACCCCTTCGATGGCTGCGCCGTGGCCGCCCAGGATGATGATCGCCTTCGGCAAATGACGCCGCACCAGCCGCGCCATCTCCTGCGCCTTGCGGAAGTTCGGAGCGATGAACGAGATCCCCACCACGTCGTAGCCACGCCCCAGCTCCCGGATGAACTCGCTCCGGCTCGGAAAGTCCAGCACCGTCGTCGGCGCCCGCAGGTTCTCCGCGATCATGTACAGGCCGAACGACCGATGCTGGAATCGCATCGAGCCCATCCCCTGGGCCTTCGTGACCTGATTGTGGAACAGCTCCATCACGTTCTCCTTGCGACCAAATGCGTCGTCGACCCCGTAGGGTTTGAAGACGCCCGCAAGGAGGATTCGAGGCGGACGATCGGGGTGGAAGCTGGGGTTGGGAAGCCCTCGCTGATCCGGTGCCCGTGCAGAGAGAGACGCGTTGTGCATGAGAAGAGTCTGCACAACGCCGACGCCGGTCTCGGTAAATGGTCTGTAATTGGCGGGTTGCGGACGCTGCTTTGTAAATGTTGTGCAATCGCTGCAACGCAGGGCGGAGAGAACCCGCGCGGGCTCACATCCCGGGAGGCGGCCCGTGCGGCCTCGCAGGCGCACACGCAAGCTCCGCCTCGCCCTTCGGCCCCTTGCGACACG
>JAKLDZ010000701.1 GCA_022703255.1 Myxococcota bacterium
CCTCCAGCGCACGCTGCTCCCCGGCCTGCGCACGCTGCGCCTCGGCCTGCGCACGCTGCGCCTCGGCCTGCGCACGCTGCGCCAGATCGCTTCCGCTCGGCAACGCTCGACCGTCGTCGTCGATCCAGCGCAACCACAGCTCGTCGCGTCCGTGATACGTGCCCTGCTGCACGCCGATCCAAAGACCCAGGGTCTTGCTCCGATACCATCCACGCTCGTCCGGAGTCATCGGCTCGTACTCGCCGCGCTCGGGGTCGAGACGATACCCCTCGAGACGCTTCTCGAACGGGTCGTACAGGAAGTACTCCGCCGTGTGCAGGACGCGGGCGTAGATCCGCCGCTTTTCCCCTCGATCCACCGCCTCGGTCGAGGGCGACGTGATCTCGATCACCAAGTCGGGCGTGCGGCCTCCCTCCTCCCAGACGACCCACGAGCGGCGCATCTTGTTGACGGTGTCGAGCACCACGAAGACGTCGGGGCCGCGGAAGTCGTTCTGCTTGGACTGCAGCTCGCTGAAGTACACGAACATGTTGCCGCCGACGTAGAAGTCGTCGCGGTCTGCCCAGCCGAGCCGCAGCGACTCGGTCAGCAGGGTCATCTGCTTGACGTGCATCTCGCTTTCCATGGGCACACCGTCGTCGTAGGGGAGGTCCTCTCCGCGCGGCGGTGGCTTGACCGGGTAGCAGGGCCAGGGTTGGCTCATCGCACTGTCGTCCTTGTCTGCGGCCATACCGCGAAGATAGAGCACAGCCCCGCAGGCGTCCAACGTGGCCGGTTGCGGGCGTGCCTGCGGCCTGCTGTGCACGCGCGGTGCCGCGATCGTCAGCACGCGATTTCGCGAAGTTGGACGTCGCAACAGGTGGCGGCCGCCACCCCGACCTGCGCCATCCTTCACGCGCTTCGCGCAAAAACGTCGAGAAAGCAGCGCTGCTTTCGAAAAGTGGCGGGCCGCCAGGGCAAAGTGGCGGCCGCCACTCTCCTGCAGGCGTGCATGGCCCGGTTGGAACCGCGGAGAGTCCCTTTGGGTCCGAGGAGGACGGCGTGGCTTGCGACCTTGTCGCACGAGGCGGTCGGAATGGGATTGGCGAGGATCGCCATGCCGCCTGGACCATTGCGGTACACACCTCCACGCAGCTCTTGGCTGGGGGCGAGATACGGTTGTATCGCATACGCGGCATGGTTCTCGTCCATCGTGATGATCATGCCGGAATCCAGGTCCGGAGTGCGGAAGGGCAAATGGAAGAGGCTGCGAACAGTCACCCAGAATTTGAACGTGAACGTACCGGATCCGTTCAAACAGAACACGCGGTTCTCCTTCCCCGAAAGGGGCAGACGTTGAGTCGTGGCACGACATGTTTTGGCGTGAGAGTGGTTGGCGGATAACGGGGGGCGGAAACAACGAAGTTCGATTCAGAGGACCACGCGCACGCCAAAATGCGCACTGGCAATCGTTGCTACGCGGAGTAGTTTCCGTGCTCACGAACAAGCCTTTTCGCTCGACGCGAGGTGACCCGTGGCGTATAGGCTGTCTGCACGGGCGCAAAGGCCCTTGTCGGGCGTTTGGCTTCATCTTCACGAGGGAGAGAGAATATGAGACATTTTCGAATGGGTCTTGCGGTTTCGCTGTCGGCTCTGGCGTTCGCGCTTGGCGGGTGCGGAGGTGACGACGGTGACACGACGGTCAATCCGCCCGTGGGGACAGGCGGAACTGCGGGGAATGCGGGCAGTGCGGGACAGGGGACGGGTGGCACCGCCGGGCAGGCGGGCACCGGCGGAGCTGCGGGGACTGCGGGAGCCGCGGGGACTGCGGGAGCCGCGGGGACTGCGGGAGCCGCGGGGACTGCGGGAGCCGCGGGGACTGCGGGAGCTGCGCCTGTCGACAACGACAAGGACGGAGCCGACTCGACGGTCGACTGCGACGATAACGACCCGTTGGTGAATCCCTCTG
>JAKLDZ010000702.1 GCA_022703255.1 Myxococcota bacterium
CACCGGCTTCGTCGTCCGCGCCGATCAAGGCCTCGCCGTTCGACTCGACCGCGTCGTCGCCTTCGCAGGCAAGTCCCCCACCGTCGATGCTTCTGCCTTGCCCCGTCGATCCCGCGGGCGCATCCAAGACCTCCCTGTCGGCAGCGCGGCTCGCCCCTTGATGATCGTCTCCGAAGCCACCGGGTTCGTGCTCGAGCCGAGCGAGGGGCGCGTGCTCCGCGAGCTCACGCTGCAGGACGACATCGTCTGCGTCCGCGAGGACCTGCTCGTGGCGCTCGATCTGTCGCTCGACTACGAGAACGGGCGCCTCCCCTCCGGCGCGTGCGACTCGATCGGGATGGTGCGCCTGCGCGGCTCCGGTCTCGCGATCGCCGACTTCCCGCGCCAACACCGCGCCATGGGCGTGGAGGCGAGCGTCCTGGCGCGGTGTCGCTCCGTCCTCGGCTGGACCGGACGCCTCGTGCCCAGAATCGCCGACGGCGAGTTCGTCGCGTTCTCCGGCGAGGGGAGCCTCTGGATCGGCTACGGCTGAGTCACTCCGCCGGGACCGCGACCGATTGCAGGAACTCCGCTGCCTCTTCCGGTGCGCGGTCGTTGACGTACATCCCGGAGCCGAGCTCGAAGCCGGCCGTGCGACCCAGACGCGGCACGATCGACAGATACCAGTGGAAGGCCGAAGCCGAGCAGGTCCTCGGCGCCGATCGGATCACGAAGTTGAAGTCCGGATCGCCGAGGCCGAAGTACAGCTTCCCGAGCACGATGTGCATCGTCTCCGCGAGATCCTTCACCTCGTCGTCGGTCAGCTCCCCGTATCGGGCCATGTGGCGCAACGGGAACACCCACACGTGGAACGGAGACAGCGCGGCATAAGGCACAAACGCAACGAACGAGTCGTTGATGTGGATGACGCGAACCCCTTCGGTCGCCTCCTGATCGATCATCTGGCACAGCACGCACTGGCCGTAGAGCGCGTCGTGATCCTCGAGGGTCCGGATGCGGTCGCGGACCTGGTAGGAGACGACCGACGTCGCAACGACCTGGGAGTGGGGGTGGATCAGGGAAGTGCCTGCGGCGAGGCCGTGGTTCTTGAAGATGACGACGTGGCCGATGCGCTCGTCCTCGACGCACGCGCGGTATCTGGCGCGATAGGTGCGGAAGAGGGTTTCGATCTGCGAGCGCGGCATCCGGGCGGTGGCGATGTCATGGCGCGGGGTGTCGATGATCACCTCGTGGACGCCGAAGCCCTGGAGCGAGTGACGCAGCCCGTGGTGTTTCTGATCGGGGCTGACGTGCTCGCGGGAGAGCACGGGGTAGCGGTTGAGCACGACGCGCGTCGCCCAGTCGGAGCCGTCGCCTTCGCCGTTGCCGAGGCGAAAGACCTCGGTCTCGGTTTCGCGCTCGTTGCCGGGGCAGAACGGACAGTTCGGGTCGTGGACGGGCAGGGGCGGGCGGGCAGAGGCCTGCGGTTTGATCTCCCGCGGGCTCGAGCCGCGTTCCGGGGCGATGATCACCCACTCCTTGGTGACCACGTTCAGTCGGAGCTCGGACATGATCCCCCCTCTCGACGTGTCAGGTGGGAAGGAACTCCATCATCTGGCTGATGCTGCGTCCACCATGGATCCGGAGGATCGCCTCGCCGAACATGTGCGCGGTCGAAAGGATCTTGAGACTCTGGAGCTTGGAGGCCTTGGCCTCGGGGATCGGGATCGTGTCGCACAGCACCAGCTCGCTGAGCGCGGCGCTGTTGAGGCGCTCGATCGCCGTGCCGGAGAGCACGCCGTGGGTCGCGCCCACGCGCACGGTGCGCACGCCGAACTCGCGCAGCAGCCCGGGCACTTCGCTGAGCACCCCGACCCGCTGCACGCCCGGGCCCAGCGCCAGACGCAGGGGCAGGGAGTGGGCGGTGGGCGCGAGCCGCAGCGAGTTCACGAGCAGCGGGGCGCGGCAG
>JAKLDZ010000703.1 GCA_022703255.1 Myxococcota bacterium
ATCGGCGGGCTCGAGACCGAGCTGTCGTCGGTGCGCGACAAGCTCGCGGCCTTGGAAGAGGCGAAGCAGAAGTCGGAAGCGGAGCGCGACGCGCGCATCGGCGGGCTCGAGACCGAGCTGTCGTCGGTGCGCGACAAGCTCGCGGCCTTGGAAGAGGCGAAGCAGAAGTCGGAGGCGGAGCGCGACGAGCGCATTCGCGGGCTCGAGGCAGAGAAGGTCTCCCTCGGGGCCGAGCGCGACAACTTGCAGAGCGAGAACACCTCGCTGCTTGCCGACCTTGCTCAGGTCCGCTCGCACATCACGGAGCTGGAAGGCTCGGTTCGCACCGGAGGCGAGCGGCTTGCCCAGGTCGAGGCCTCCCTCGCGGCGCAGACCCTGCTCGCCAGCAAGGCCCGCGACAAGTGGGAGCAGGACAAGGCGTGCCTCGAGCGCGCCAAGGATGCCCTCGCCGCAGCGCTCCTGCAGATCGAAGAAGCCGAGTCCCGCCCGGTCGAGTGACTGCCTCCCCGGGCAGTCACCCCTCTCCCACGACTACCGTCGCGTTCACCCCTTGTCGGAGGTCAGGAGCATTCCGGGCCTGAACGGCTCTGCGAGCAGCTTCGCCAGGGATGTCGTCCGCGCCATCACGCCAGCTTGCGCCGACGCCAGGTGGATCGGGAGGTCCTCCGCGAACTCGGTCAGCACCTGCCGGCACGCGCCGCATGGAGACCCTGCGACCGGTCCGTCGGTCACGATCGCGATCGCGCGAATGATCCTCTCCCCGTCCGCGATCATCGCCGAGATCGCGGATCGCTCGGCGCAGATTGTCAGCCCGTAGGAGACGTTCTCGACGTTGCACCCGGTGTAGACCCGGCCGGCGCCCCCGAGGATCGCCGCCCCGACCCGGTAGTTGGAGTAGGGGGCGTAGGCGTGCTCACGGACTTCGCGCGCGGCGGCGACGAGGCTGTTCCAGTCGATGGAGGGAGGGGTTCCCATGCTCACGCGACCTCCGCCGCGCAGAGCTGCACCCAGCGCGTGAGCAGTTTGACGAAACCGTCCCTGGTGCGCTGCGCCGTCTCCTCGACCTCTTTGTGATCGAGGGGAGTAGTGGAGATGCCGGCAGCGAGGTTGGTGATGCAGGAGATCGCGGCGGTGCGAACGCGCATGTGACGAAGCGCGATCACTTCGGGGACGGTGCTCATTCCGACGGCGTCCGCGCCGAGCGCACGGGCCATCCGGATCTCCGCCGGGGTCTCGTAGGTCGGACCGAGGTTCGCCTGGTACACGCCTTCGCGCAGCGCCACGCCGACGTCGATCGCCGCGCGACGCGCGGCTTCGCACAGCTTGCGGTCGTAGGCTTCCGTCATGTCCGGGAAGCGATCGCCCATGGCGTTGTCGTTGGGGCCGACCAGGGGGTTGCGTCCCATGAAGTTGATGTGATCGACGATCAGCATCAGGTCGCCAGCGCGCATGGAGGGGTGGATACCGCCGGCGGCGTTGGTGAGCAGGACGGCTTTGCAGCCGAGACGGGCCATCAGGCGCACGCCGAACACGACGCGTTCGAGCTCGTGGCCTTCGTAGGTGTGGACGCGGCCCTGCATGCACGCGACTTCCACGTCTTCGACCTTGCCGAGGCACAGGTTGCCGGCATGGCCCACGACGCGGGAGACGGGCATGTTGGGGATTTCGGCATAGGGGATTTTGGCGAGCTCCCGCAGCGTGTCTCCGAAAGCGCCCAGGCCCGAACCGAGGACGACCCCGACGAGGGGTGGGCGGCTCCGCCTGCGGCGGATCATCTCGACAGCTTCATCCAACATCCCAAGGACTTCGACTCCGGCAACCATGCCGCGCAGGCTACAACGGCTTGGGGGTTCGCGCCGCATCCGAAATGCGCCCGGACCGCCTCCCGGGCAGGGGAAGCGCCCGGGGGGGGACGGGCCTGCCTTCTTTTCGCGCTCCGGGCC
>JAKLDZ010000704.1 GCA_022703255.1 Myxococcota bacterium
GTAGCGCCTCCCGCGCGCGGACCCGTCCCGTGACGTCTCGGTGCGTTCCCACCAGGCGAAGCGGGCGCCCCTGCGCGTCGCGCGCCACGATCCGTCCCTTGCTGGCGATCCACCGCCACTCTCCGCTCTTCGTGCGCAGCCGGAACTCGGCCTCAAACGCATCGGCCCGCCCTTCGAGGTAGTCCGTGAAGAGCTGCACGACGCGCCCGCGATCTTCGGGATGGAGGAGCGACTCCCACGCCGACTGGCTGGGCGCGAACTCCCCGGGCGCATACCCGAGCATGGTGTAGTAGCCCGGGCTGTAGTGCGCCTCGCCGGTACCGAGATCCACGTCGTAGGCGCCATCGCTGGCCGAACTGAGAGCCAGAGCAAGGCGCTCCTCGCTCGTGCGCAGCCTTTCGTGGGCTTCCCGCAGCGCGTCCCCAGCACGTCTCCACTCGGTGATGTCTAGCGCGGTCCCCCAAGCGCCGAAGAGGCGCCCGCGGCGAACGATGGCCGCCGCGTTGTTGAGAGTCCAGACCGTCTTCCCCTGATCTCGGGGAATCGCCACCTCGAGGTTCTGCGCGCGGAACCCCGCACGAGCGATTCCTGCCACAAGATCCAGCCTCTCGTCGTCGGTCTGCCCGACGAGAAGTCGACCGATGGGCGAGCCAATCAACTCGCTTGGATCGCTCAAACCGAACAGGTGCGCCAACGCGGCGTTGCAGTACGCGAGACGGCCTCGCGCCAGCACGGCCTTCGCCAAGTCCCGCGGCGGCAACTTGACGGAGACGGACGGAGTCACGTCACAGCGCCACACCCCGTCCGCCGTCAGTTCCAGGAACTGCCCGGCCAGTTCGAGGTCGGCCGCGGGCTTGGAGGTGGGAGGCCGCGCCGGGGCGCGACTCGCCGCCTTCCGCGTGTCCTCGGGGTCTACGCGCAACATGCACTGCCTCCGTCCATCTCCGGCCAAGTCCGCCGGCCGGCGGTGTCACGCTAGCTGAGTTGTGACGTGCAGTGCGGGCACCGCGTGGCCGAGATCGGGATGTCCGTCTTGCAGTGCGGGCAAGGTTTGGTCGTCGGCGCTGCGCCCGGTTTCGGCTTGTCCATCCGCTGATAGGCCTTCACGACAAAGAAGACGACGAGCGCGATGACGAGGAAGTTGATCAGCGTGTTCACGAACGCGCCGTAGTAGATCGCCGCCGCTCCGGCCGCCCGCGCCGCGGACGCAGACTCGTAGGTTGCCCCCGACAGATTGATGTACAGGTTCGCGAAGTCGACGTTTCCGATCAGCTTCCCGATAATGGGCATGATGAGGTCGTTGACGAACGAGCTCACCACCGTGCCGAAGGCCACTCCCATCACGAAGGCGACGGCCAACTGCACGAGGTTCCCCTTCTTGATGAACTCACGGAAGTCCTTCCACATCTCCGCACCTCCTGTGTCGCGTCTGGGTGGAGTCTATGCGGGATCCGGACCGCCGTGAAGGGGGCACCCCGCTCCGCGCTGAGGGCCCGCCCGTGCGTTTGCCCGCGGCCTCGCCGCGTGGCACACTGCATTCGGCCTCTCGCACGCCCCAAAGCGATTGCGACGACAAGGAGGGCACGATGGACCTCGTTCAGATGCTCGCAGACCAACTGGGAATCAAGAAAGAGCAGGCCGCCGGCGGAGCCGGCCTGTTGCTCGACCTGGCGAAGAAGAAGCTGGGAGAAGGGGACTTCGCGAAGATCGCCGAGGTCATCCCGGGCGTTCAAGACATCCTCAAGAGCGCGCCGGCCGAAGGTATCGGCGGCATGCTCGGGAAGCTTGCCTCGAAGGTGGGAGCGGGCGATCTGGGGAACCTCGCCAACCTCGCCGGCGGGTTCAAGAAGCTGGGGCTGGATGCGGATCTGATCGCCAAGTTCGTCCCGATCATCATGTCGTTCGTGGAGTCGAAGGGC
>JAKLDZ010000705.1 GCA_022703255.1 Myxococcota bacterium
CGACATGTGGAGACAGTGTTTCGTAGAGCCACGCACTCTGCGCGCCCTCCTCGAAGCACAAGTGTCTCGGTTTCGGGATGCCCTTGAGCAGATCCACCAGCAGGCTCGCGTTGGTCTCCACCACGTGGCAACCGAGCTTCTTGCCGCTCGGCCCCAGGATCACCATCGTGCAGCTTGCCATGTGCACGTCCAGCCCGATATACCTCGACATAGGCGTTCTCCTTGCGGCGCTGGGCCGCGTTGTGGGTTGAGATCTCAACGATGCCCACCGTCTCGGGAGAACGCCACTGGCTTGCCGCTTCCGGAACCTGTCCTGGGCGGGTCGGTGCACACGCCATGGTCGATGCCGGCAGCGCAACGACCAGCAGCGCCAGCAGGCACCGACGCGTCCAGGCTCGCGCGCCCCACGATGGCAGGCGGGCGATCGAACGCCTGCGGCGCGCGAAAGCGCCACGAGGTGGGAAGGTTTCGGGTAGCGATGGGGCCGTCACACCCCCATGATGCCTACGCGGGGTTCGGGTACGGGTCGACGACGGGGTGGATGCTGGCGGAAGACGAGGCGCACTCGTTGCTGGACGCGACGCGGGCGATGGGGCGTTTGCTGGCCCCTGGGACGCTGAGCGGCAAGGTGGCGATGGTGGGGCACTCGCAGGGCGGGCATGCGGTGCTGGCGGCGCAGTCGATGGCGCGCAGCTACGGGCTCGAGGGGACGCTGGTGGGCGTGGCGGCGTTCGCGCCGATCTGGTTCACCAACAAGTCGTGGGGCGCTGCGCTCGCGATGCTCAAGACGTCGAGCAAGAGCGAGTTCGCGTACGCGACCGAATACTTCTACACGCACGCGGAGCTCTACGACGGCGCGGGCAAGGGGCTGGACATGATCCTGCCCGACAAGCGGGAGCAGATGCGCACGGTGCTGACCACCGGCTGCCTGTGGGAGGTCTCCGACAAGATGCCGGACTTCGGCACGGTCGCCGCGGACGTGTACGACAAGACGTTCGTGGAGAAGGTGGGGTTGTGCGGCGTGGCGAATGCGTGCGCGGACGCGCCCGCGGACGTCTGGATCGAGCGTTTCCGTGCGGATCGTCCCGCGATCGATCCGGAAGGGGCGCCGATTCTGGCGTGGTTCGGCGGGCAGGACGGGACGGTATCACCCGGGTTTGCGAAGTGCGGGATCGACAAGCTGCGGCTGGACCTCGGGGCTTCGGCGGACGCGAAGCTGACGGTGTGCGCGGACGCGACGGCGGTACACGGCGGGTTCCTGAACCGGCAGACGGATCTGCAGAACGGGATCACGCGTCGGGCTGCGGACGCCGTGGACGCGTGGATTTCCGCGCGACTGCTGGGGACTGCGGAGCCCGGCGCCTGCCCGAGTGAGCAGGCGCTCGCCCCCGACGGCGGCACCCTCGAGTGCCGCACGCCGCCCTCGAACACCGACTGAGAACCCGCAAGAAGCCGGCAAACCAAGGCAGATGCGCTCCGTTCGGGAGACGCGGTCGCGCTGCAACGACGTCCGCCCCGGTGCATCGGAACCGAGGGGAGCCATGAACACGATCAGTGTGCGCAAGCGACGTCGTTCGACTCGGGACCGGTGGTTCGATTTGCCGCATGGCGGGGTGCTGCAGCTTCGTCGCGGGCTGACGCCGGAGGGACACGGCCTGGACCTGGAAGTGATCATGGTCGGTGGGAAGCCGCGGTGGCTGTGGGTGATGGAATCGGGCGAAGCGCTCGGCTTCGTGGAGGCGGGACAGGCGTGAGGGGAGGGGGCCACCGGGAGAGGTGAACGCCGGGAGCTCAGCACCCCACGATGCGCACGCGTTTGCCTTCGAACTCGACCTCGCGCACGAACAGCTTCTGCTCCCAGCTCGGCTCCTTGCGCAGATCGAACATCACGAGCCAGCC
>JAKLDZ010000706.1 GCA_022703255.1 Myxococcota bacterium
AACCAGCAGAAGCGAGCGATGTCTGAACAGGACGACGAGAGGCTGAGCGAGAGCGGGCTGCTGCCGGGCACGGTTGTGGCCAGCAGGTTCCAGGTCCAGCGCAAGCTCGGTGAGGGCGGGATGGGCGCCGTCTACAAGGCGACGAACATCACCACCAATCGCCCGGTCGCCCTCAAGGTGATGCACCCCGAGTACGCGCAGAAGAAGGACATCGTCAAGCGGTTCATGCGCGAGGCCAAGGCCGCAACCGTCATCACGCATCCGAACGTGATCGAGGTGCTCGACGTCGTGAACACCGACACCGGCGAGCCGGTGATGGTGATGGAGCTGCTCGAGGGAGAGCCCCTCGACTCGGTGCTGGATCGTCGGGGAGCGTTGCCCTTGGCCGAGGTGGCGAGGATCATGACGCCGGTGGTGTCGGCGGTGGGGGCGGCGCATGCGCGAGCGATCGTCCATCGCGACCTGAAGCCGGAGAACATCTTCCTGGCGCGGGGCACCGACGGCGTGGTGCGTCCGAAGGTGCTGGACTTCGGGATCGCGAAGATCCTGGATCCGTCGCAGATCAACGAGGGGGAGACGAAGACTGGAGCGACGAAGACCGGGTCGATGCTCGGCACGCCGCACTACATGTCGATCGAGCAGGCGTGTGGGGAGAAGGACATCGATCACCGCACGGACGTGTGGAGCATCGGCATCATCCTCTACGTGATGCTCTCGGGAAGGCGTCCGTACGAAGGCGAGAACTATGGTCAGATCCTCAAGGCGCTGATGACGGAGACGCCGCCGCCGGTGGCGTCGCTGGTGCCGGGGCTCCCGGCGGAGGTCGTCGACATCGTCGAGCGGTGCATGGCGCGCCAGAAGGATCGGCGCCCGTTCGACCTGCGGGAAGTGTACGCCGTGCTGTCCCGCTTCTGCGACGCGGTGCACGTGCCGCCGCCGTCGATGAGCGCGGCGGCGCTGCACGAGGCGGGTTCGAGCGCGACGCTGGCGGCGGCGAGTGTGTACACCTCGGCGGTGCCGGAGACGGCGGCGACGCAGACCAGAGCCCGTCGGATGTGGATTTGGGTGGCGGTGCCGGTGTTGGCCGGGGCGATGTTGGGGACGGCGTGGTGGCTGGGGGTGCGCGAGGATTCGCCGGTGCCGCAGGCGTTGGCTGATCCAGGGGCATCGGCCTCGTCGGTGGCGGTGGCGAGCGCGCCACCGGTAGCCCAGGTGTTGCCCGAGGTCTCGGCCGTGCCGGCGGCATCGTCGGTTGCCGCCCCTGTGACGGTGGCGAAGGGCAAGCCAGCGGGGACGTCGGCGCCGGTCAAGGGAGGGGCGACGGCGGAGGGGACGGCGACGGGGGCGAAGCCGCCCTCGAAGCAACCTGGGGGAGGAATCATCGAGAGCTCGCCGTACTGAGGGCGGGTGGGCTCCTTTTGTCGAAAATTGCGCGGCTCCAGGGGATCGTTTACTGTCGGCCGCAGTTTCAGCTATGCTGCTGTTTTACGGGAGCGCTGGGCGCCCCCCTGCAAGTTTCTTGTGTTGCGGAGGAAGAGAACATGAACGTCAAGTTCCGAGGTGCTTGGGCTGGTCTGATCCTGGCGGTGGGAGTCGGCGCGCTCGTCGCTGCTTGCGGCGATGACGACGGTGACAGCAACCAGTTCGTGCCTCCGGCAACGGGCGGCAGCGGCGGAGAGGGCACGGGAGGCAAGGCCGGAGCGGCCGGTTCCACGGGAGGCTCCGGGGGCGCTGCGACGGGCGTTTGTCTGCTGAACAACTGCAAGGCGAACGAGGAGTGCAAGGGCTGCAAGATCTGCATCGACTTCGGCTGCCCGGCCATAGAGTTTGAGGGGGAGAGGGCTAGGATCAACTCACTATGCACCGGCTGCGGAGTCTGTGCCGCCATC
>JAKLDZ010000707.1 GCA_022703255.1 Myxococcota bacterium
CGTGTCCATCGGCTCGGCCCTCCCGGAAAAGCGCCAGCGCCTCATCCCGCTGGAGAAGCGCTGGCCTCTGACCTCGGTGCTCGACCTGCTCGCCGACCAGGCGCGACGCACGCGCATCGCGCCCATGTGGGCGTGGACCCTGCTGCGGGGCGTGAACGACGGCGACGACGAGGTCGACGCCCTGCGAGGGTTAGTCGATCGGTTCTCCGAGCGCTCCGGCATGAAGCCGCGACTGAGCCTGCTCTCCTACAACCGCATCGCCGCCGACGACACCCAGGAAAGTTCGTCACCCGAACGAGTGGATGCAATCCGGTCCGCCCTTGGCTCCCTCGGCATCCCCGTGGTGCGCCGCTATTCGGGGGGCTCCGACGTGGGCGCAGCCTGCGGCCAGCTCGGCAGAGCGCCCGGCCCCGACAAGGTCAGCCCGAGCCCATCCGGCCCAGCCGGGTCACTCTGATCGTCCTGACCACTACGCCACCTCGACGCACCGACACCCTCGAAACGCTTTGTATGGCACGGTCCGGGAATCGTTTGCGCAGGTCCACCTCGAAGCGATCGTCCGTCACGTACAGCAGCGTCCGGGCTCCCTCCCACACCGAACGCGGGTGCCACCCCTGGAAGTCGTCCCCCACGTCGGTCTCGCACCCCACTCGCGCCCCGTTGCCCACGCCTGCCTGCACCTGCGCGCACACCACCCAGTGCGGCCCCACCACCGTCACCGCTTCGGGCCCCAGCTCCCGCGCCTCCTGCAGCGCGTCGCGCACCAGACGATTCCCCTCCTGCCACGCGAACAGATCGTTCGTCAGATCGTAGCGCGCCACATATCGGTTCCCCAGCACCTTCGGCAGCACCGGATAGCGAACGACCGCGAAGACCAGCGCGATGGCCGCGAGGGAAGTGGCCACGGACGTGATCGCAAGCCGCCTGGACACGATCGGAGGCTCCCTGTCCACCCGGAGCCCGAGGTGGATCGCCAGGGCTACGTAGGCCGGCGCCAACCAGTGCGGCTCCGCCACCTTCGACAGCACCATCAGCACCGAAAGCACCACCGCAGGCAGCCACGTCGCGTGCAGCAACAGCTTGCCTGCCGCCCCGTCCTGCCGGTGTGTGCGCACTAGGTCCCGCGCCACCAGCACTGCCCCGAAGAGCACGAACGGCGTCACGTAGAGGAGTTGGCCGCCGATCAGCGCCCCGACATTGCGCAGCGTCGGCCCGAACCCCGCCTGCGTGGCGACAAGACGGTGTTGCAGCATCGGCCACCCCAACCCCGCCTCGCGCACCACCAATGGCGCCGTCACCAACGACGCGCACAGCACGCCCGCCCACGGCGCCGACGTCCTCCATCGCTCACGCTCGCCCTTCGACAACCACGTCAGCAGCAGAGCCCCCAGCAGCAGCACCCCGGAGACCTTCGCCGTCGTCCCCAAGGCCGCAAGCCCGAACGCCGCGACCGTCCCTCCCAGCGATCGCGTCGACCGAGGCTCCGCCCGCAACGCGTCGAGTGCAGCAGCGAGCGATGCCACCCAACACAGCCCCAGCAGCACGTCGGGCGTGTACGCGAACAGGCCGACCGCGAGCTCCGGGGTCACTGCCAGCGCCACGACTGTCCACATGATGCCGCGCGAGGATGCGCCCGCAGCCCGGGCTGCGATGCCACCGATCCAGGGGAGGGCCAGCGCTGCGGCCGTGGTGAGCCGATGGGCCGTGATGGGGCTCGGCACTCCGTCTGCATCCGCGATCCACCTGCCCACCCACCCGATCAACCCCGGGTGATCCAGATAGGTCGCCTGCTTGAACAGCGCGTAGCTCGCGTAGAGCGCTTCGGAGTCGCCGTAGCCCATCGCCTGGGACAGCACGAGCCGCAGGGCCAGCAGCAGGAGGGCCAG
>JAKLDZ010000708.1 GCA_022703255.1 Myxococcota bacterium
GTCCCGGGCACCGCTGTCAGGCGGAACGCCGCGAACTTGTCGGTGTCCGCGCCGGAGCAGGTCCCGATCCCGACCACGCAATCGAGCATGTCCACCGTAGGAATCGCCATCACGCACTCGCGGGTCTTTCGCAGTGCCGCGAAGGAGTGATTCCACGGCCCCGTGGTGATGGCGAACATCGGAGTGAAGTCCACCACCATCGTCCACGAAATCGTCATCACGTTGTTCCTGACTCCGTCGCACGTCGTCACGAGGACCACGGGACCAGGCTCGATCAACGTGAAGGCCTTGCTCAGCTTCAGCTCGCGCATGCCTCATCCTATCACCCGCTCACGGACCGAGTGCGATCCAGACAACCAGGATCGCGTCCATCACCGTTCCCGTTCACGACGGATTCCCTCGGTCCACACCCAGCATCGGTCTACGCTGTTGTCATGACCGAACGCGAGAAGATGTTGGCTGGACTCCTCTACGACGCGACCGACCCGGAGCTCACCGGGATGCGGCTGCAGGCGCGGCGCCTGACGTGGGCCTTCAACCAGTCGCGCCCGGACGATCTCGCCGAGCGACGGCGTCTCCTCGAGCAACTCTTCGGCCGCCTCGGCCCCCGCGCGGAGATCGAGCCGCCGTTCCACTGCGATTACGGCTGCCACATCTTCGCGGGAGAGCGGCTGTACATGAACTTCGGCTGTGTGGTGCTCGACTGCGCCGCCGTGGAGCTCGGGGACAATGTCGCCTTCGGGCCCCGCGTGCAGGTGCTCGCCGCGACACACCCCCTGGTTGCAGCCGAACGCATCCAGGGCCCCGAGTTGGCGAGACCCGTGCGCATCGGCAGCAACGTCTGGGTGGGCGGCGGCGCGATCATCTGCCCCGGCGTCACCATCGGCGACAACACCACGATCGGCGCCGGCAGCGTCGTCGTGAAGGACGTGCCGGCGGGGGTCCTCGCGGTGGGCAACCCGTGCCGAGTCGTGCGTGAGCTCGGACGCTCGTAGCGGGGAATGCCCCGCGTGAAACGCTGTTCAGATAAGTCGCAGGACGAACGAATCAGAGCGCGGTCCCGCACTGTCCGCAGCGGACCTGGCGGGGCTCGACCGTCGGTGCGCCGCAGCGGGTGCAGAAGCGCCGCGACGGCTCCTGGCTCGTCTGGCTCGGAGGCTGCGCCGATGGAAGCAACTCCTGCGCACGCGCCTGGGCAACGAGAGAGGCGAGCTTGCGATCGGTCCAGTCCCGTATGGCTCCCGGTGCATCACCGAGCGTGGACTGCAGCTCGGAGTGGGCATCGGAGACCTCCTCCTGGGAGTCGATCCAGCCCGAGTACGCTTGCTGCACGCGCTCCAACGTCATCTCCGCGCGCAGGAAGACGGGCTCGAGCGTGGCGCGCGCAAGCTCTTCGATGCGTCCGATGGCTTCGTCCGCTTCGGGACGGCTCTGGGCTTCCACGAGCTGGGCGCGCGTGTCGAGCAGAACGGGGTGGACGCTGGCGAGCAGAGAAGAGCGCCATGACTCGAGCTGGGATGCTGCCTGGCGAGGATCCATGGCCGCGGACCGTATCACACCCGCCTGGTCGAAGGCAGGCGTGCCCTCTCGTTCGGCCTCGCGTGAAGTCGAACGAGAGGGGGACTACTTCAACCGCGCGCGCATGAACGCGACAATCTCGTCCATGGCCTGCGTGGCCTCGGGGAACATCGGCGCGAGCAGAGGGTAGCAGTGCACCATGCCCACGCCCGGACGGAAGGTGACCTCGACGCCGCTCGCTCGTGCCTTGCTCGCGAAGCTCTCTCCGTCATCGAACAGCTCGTCGTCCACGGCCGAGTTGATGAGCAGCGGAGGCAGGCCGGCGAGGTCGCCGAACAAC
>JAKLDZ010000709.1 GCA_022703255.1 Myxococcota bacterium
CACGATGCCGCGCGCAGGCAGGATGCTCCAGGGCGAGGTGCACGATCCCATCGCGTTCGGTCTCGGCGGCGTGGCAGGTCATGCGGGGCTGTTCGGAACGGCGGAGGATCTGTCTCGGTTCGCGCGGATGATCCTGGGGCAGGGCGAGATCGACGGCCGGAGGGTGCTCGCGCGCGAGACGGTGCGGGCCATGTCGCGTCCGCGTGCCGTGCCCCCGGGCTTGCGCGCGTGGGGCTGGGAAATGGCGTCGGGATGGGGCGGCGCACGGGGACCGGAGTTCCCCGTCGGAGGGATCGGCCACACCGGCTTCACCGGCACCTCGCTCTGGATCGACTTCGCGAGCCGGACCGCGGTGATCATCCTCACGAGCAGGGTGCATCCCGACGGCCGAGGCGACGCGAGCCGTCTGCGCGCGGAGGTGTCCGCCATCGTCGGGAGAGCGGTGCGCGCGCCGCTCGACGGCAAGCCGGTGTTGACGGGCATCGAGGTGTTGCGGCGCGACGGGTATCGGGCGCTGGCGGGGCGGACGGTGGGGCTGATCACCAACGCGTCAGGGGTGGATCGGCAGGGCAAGACGACGGCTGAGCTGCTGCGGGGGGCGCCGGGGGTGAAGCTCGTGGCGCTGTTCACGCCGGAGCACGGGCTCGGCACGGACCTGGAGGGCCCCCACCACGACACCCACGACCCGCGCACCGGGCTCCCGGTCTTCAGCCTCTATGGACCCAGGGCTGCGCCTTCTGCCCGACAGCTCGGGGAGATCGGCATCGACACGCTCGTGTGGGACGTGCAGGACGTCGGCACGCGCTTCTTCACCTACGCCTGCACGCTGCGCCACGCGCTCTCCTCGGCCGCGCGGCGCAACCTGAAGTTCGTGGTGCTCGACCGGCCCCCGCCGGACGGCGCCGATGATGTCGAGGGGCCTGTCGGCCAGGTGGTGGACGGGTCGATTACGTCGTGTCTTCCGGTGCCGGTGCGCTACGGCATGACGCCCGGCGAGCTCGCGACCTTCCTGCGCGAAGGAGATGCTTCGGGTGCCGATGTGAGCGTCGTGCGCATGGACGGTTGGAAGCGCGGCACGCCGTTCGAGCGCACGGGGCTCAAGTGGGTCAGGCCTTCTCCCAACCTCCCCACGCCGCACGGCGCGCGACTCTATCCGGGCATTGCCCTTCTCGAGACCACCAACGTGAGTGTCGGGCGCGGCACCGATCTGCCGTTCGAGCAGGTCGGTGCGCCGTGGCTGCGGTCCCACGCGCTTGCCGACGCGCTCGAAGCGAGGAATCTTCCCGGGGTGCGGTTCGCGCCTGTGCGCTTCACTCCGTCGCGCAGAACCTACGCCGGACAGGAGTGCACGGGCGTGCGGATCCTGGTGGTGGAGCCCGAGGTGGTCGAGCCGGTCCGCATCGGAGTGGCTTTCGCGGTGGAGCTGACTCGATTGCACCGCGAGGCCTGGAATCGCGCGGAGCTGCCCATGCTGATCGCACACAAGCCCACGTGCGAGGCGATCGAGCGCGGCGACGACGCCGATGCCATCGTGGCGTCGTGGAAGGGTGGGGAAGGAGAGTTCCCCGCGAAGCGTGAGAAGGCGCTGCTGTATCGGTGAGCGGCCTCTCGGCTGCGGAGGGGGCTGCGTCCCACCCGCCGCGAGGTGCGCAGTCCACGGAGGGCAGCGGGTGGGGTCACGGGCCTTCGGCCGCGGAGCGTGGTGCGGGGGGAGCGGGGGTGGGAACGCGCGATTGCCTCTCGGCTGCGGAGGGGGCAGCGCGCGAGATCCTCTGGCCTGCGGAGGGGGCTGCGCCCGTGATCCTCTGGCCTGCGGAGGGGGCGGCGCGCGCGATCCTCTGGCCTGCGG
>JAKLDZ010000071.1 GCA_022703255.1 Myxococcota bacterium
CGACCCTGCGCCCACCGAACGCCGAGCCGTCCGGTCCCGCGAGGAACACGCCGTACAATCCGCGGTCCGGAATGGTGCCGCCATGCGTGACGGCGACACGTGCGGCGCCTTCGCGGGCACGCACCACTCCGGCTGCGCGATCCCACACCACCCGAGGCCGCAGTCCCGCGAAGTCCTCGGCGGGGTACCGCCCCGCGAGCATGTCGAGCACGCCGTCGAACGCCGCCCGCGGAAGCTCCGCATACGGAGCCGCCCGACGCACCAGGGCGAACAGCGCGTCGACATGGATCGGCCGCTCGCAAGCGATCGCGACGATCTGCTGCGCGAGCACGTCGAGAGGGTTCCTCGGGTAGGAGGTCTCCTCGACCTCGCCGGCCAGCAGTGCGCGGCCCGCCGCGGCGCACGCCAGCAGATCGCCGCGGTGCTTGGGCAGCAGGACACCCCGAGGCACACCGCCGACTCCGTGGCAGGCGCGGCCAATGCGCTGCAGACCGGAGGCCACGCTCCCCGGGGCTTCGAGCTGGACGACCAGATCGATGGCGCCCATGTCGATCCCGAGCTCGAGCGAGGAGGTCGCAACGATCGCCGGCAGCTCCCCCGCCTTCAACCTCGCTTCGATCTGTGCGCGCTTCTCGCGTGCCACCGAGCCGTGATGGGCCAGGGCGATCTCCCGTCCCGCGATCGAGTCGAGCGCTGCAGCGGTGCGCTCGGCGAGCCGTCTGCTGTTGCAGAACACGAGCGTCGATCGGTGCTGGAGAACGAGCTCGACGATCCTCGCGTGCAGGTGAGGCCAGAGCCCTGGAACCTCGCGCCTGGCCGGGTCTGCCTCCGCCACCGCGTGCGTCTGCCCGAGCTCGACGTCCGGAAGCTGCACGGAGAGATCGAGAGGCTTGCGATGCCCGGCGTCGATCACCGTCACCGGTCGCTGCGTGCCGGTGTCGTCGAAGCCGACGAGCAATCGCGCGACCTCCTCGAGAGGCCGCTGGGTGGCGGACAGACCGATGCGCTGCAGGGGACGTCCGTCGCGCAGCGCTTCGAGACGCTCGAGGGACACGAACAGGTGGGTGCCCCGCTTGCCTGGGACGAGAGCGTGGATCTCATCGACGATCACGGTCTCGACGGTGCGCAGCGTCTCGCGTGCGCGCGAGGTCAGCAGCAGGTAGAGGGACTCGGGGGTGGTGATGAGGATGTCCGGCGGATGGCGCAGCATCCTGGCGCGGGAGGATGCCGGCGTGTCGCCCGTTCGGACATCCACCGAGGGGATGCGCAGATCGAGTGCGCGGGTCCTGGCGATCGCGGAGATGCCCTCGATCGGTGCGCGCAGGTTGCGTTCGATGTCGACGGCCAGCGCCTTGAGAGGGGAGACGTACAGGACGCGGCAGCCGGTCTGCGCGCCGGCGACGACGAGTCGATCGATGGCGTCGAGGAACGCGGCGAGGGTCTTTCCGGAGCCGGTGGGGGCCAGCAGCAGCACCGACTCGGCGCGGCGGATCGCGGGCCATGCGAGAGACTGGGCGCGCGTGGGCTCGCCGAGGGCCGAGCGGAACCACTCGGCGACAACGGGGTGGAAGGTCCGGAGAGCGGGAGCGCGCACGACATGGATGGTACTCGATCACGAAAGGCTGCTCGTGATCCATGCACAGCCGTGTGGCGCGTGGGGTGGAGCGCGCGCTATGGTTGGTACGATGGCTCCACCGCTCAGCCGCCCCGACACGCGGGCGCTGTTCGACAACATCAAGTCTTCCCTTCCCGAGCTCGAGAGGCTGCTGGCAGCAGTGTGTCAGCACTGGACCTACGAGGACGCGGTCTACCGCTTCTACCATCGCAATCCCAAGGTCTTCGAGCTGCAGGCCTCCACCGTCGCGATCGTGGATGCGCTCCAGGCCCTTGCGCCGCAGCTCGAGCTCGACCCGTTGTTCCGAGGGATCATCGCCGAGGGCACGTGCAAGGACTCCGGGGACATCGACGAGTCGCGATGGCTGTCCGAGACGCGCTCGATTCTGGAAGCCTTCTGTCACGCGCGTTTCTTCCTCGAGATGGTCGTGAAGTACGGGCACAACCTCGAGGAGCTTCCGGACATGCGCCCGCGAGGATGGGCTGCCGTGCTCAGGTTGTTCGGACTGCGCTGACGCGCGCGAGGTCTCGCCTTCCGCGATGTCGGGCGCTCGATGCCCGCATCTGCAGGCCACTGTCCCCACGGTAGTCGCCTTGACCTGCCGGTGCTCCACTCCAGACTGGCAACCGAGGTCGCCGAGCGGTCGGGACCGTCCGGCTTCGAGTGTGGCGTTGCCGTGCATGGAAACCGCGGCCACCCACACGGCAGCGGACAAGGTGTTTCCGGAGTTGCGGGAGGGGCAGATGGACCGGTTGTGGTGCAGCGGCGCTGTGTTGTGCCTGATCGTGGGGCTGGGAGGCTGCGGAGCAACGGATCCGGAGCAGGAGGCCGACTCGGAGCAGAGCTCCGGCGCTCTGGTCCTTGCCCCCAGAGATGCCGGCCCGCCGTCTCCCCAGGTCGTCCGCAATCAGCCGCACAAGGGCTACCCTTCGGAACCTCCCTGCTGGAATTGCCTGCGGGATCTCCCTCTCGATCAGGTCGCGAACCCCATCGATCAGGGCAGGTAGCGACCGCCTCGCGTGCGAGCCCCTCCCGGTTGACTGCGCCCCCGGTCGCCAGGCGCAGCGCCCCCCAATTTGCCGCATGCCCGCGAACCTGCTCCAATTGGGAAGTCCCCTTCCTTTGGACAGGAGAACACCATGCGACTCTCTCGGCGGTCTCGCGGCATTGCAGGGCTTGCGTTGTTGTGTTCCTGGGCTGCCGGGTGCGGGGGGGGCGACGACGAGAGCGCGTGGGCACCTCCTCCCGCGAAGGATTCCGGCACCGACGTCGCGATCGATGGCGCTGCGGATGCCGTGAGCGACAACGCGATCGACTCGGCGTCGGACGGTTCGAGTGGAGCAGCGGGGAGCTCGCACGACGCAGCGATCGACGTCGTCTCCGATGCTTCGAGCGATGGGGGCTCCGACGCGACGAGCGAGACCTCGGTTCCGCAGGACGCCGGGCCCGACGGATGCGCGGCGGGGCTGTCATCGTGTGACGGGATGTGCGTGGACCTGCAGTCCAACAACCTGCACTGCGGTGGCTGCGGCGTCGCCTGCGAGGTGGGGCAAGACTGCCAGCAGGGCGCGTGCGCGATCCTCTGTCAGAGCCCGAAGGAGCCTTGCAACGGCGTCTGCGTGAACACGCAGACCGATCCCGCGAACTGCGGGAGCTGCGGGAACGTGTGCACGACGGGGCAGGCGTGTCAGTCCGGCGCCTGCACGCTCACGTGCGCGGCGGGCCTGGAGCAGTGCGGGGGGTCGTGTGTGAGCCTGCAGTGGGACAGCTCGCACTGCGGTGCGTGCTTCAACGCGTGCGCAGCGGGGACGACGTGCAAGTCGGGCGTGTGCGAGCTGCAGTGTCCCTCGGGCCAGACGAACTGCTCCGGGGTTTGCGTGAACCTGCAGAACAACGCGGCGAACTGCGGAGCGTGCGGCAAGGCGTGTCCCACGAGCTACGCTTGCAGCGGCGGCGCGTGCATCCTCACCTGCCCGCCCGGGCAGACCGTCTGCAGCGGGGCCTGCGTGAACCCCCTGACCGATTCCGACAACTGCGGCGGTTGCGGACACGCCTGCGGCGTCGATCAGGCATGCTCCAACGGCGTGTGCGTGCTGGCCTGCACGGCGCCCGAAATCGCCTGCAGCGGCGTCTGCAAGAACCCCGTGACCGACCCCCTGAACTGCGGCGGCTGCGGCAAGGTCTGCTCCGACGCCAACATCCTCACCCCC
The DNA here is from genome assembly GCA_022703255.1 of Myxococcota bacterium. Taxonomy (GTDB): domain Bacteria; phylum Myxococcota_A; class Polyangia; order Polyangiales; family Polyangiaceae; genus JACRCQ01. The sequence continues at coordinate 3,826 of JAKLDZ010000071.1, forward strand.
ATCTGCTCCAACCAGATCTGCGGCGGCAAGTGCCTCCCGGGCTGGGGAGACTGCGACAAGAACAAGCTGACCAACGGGTGCGAGACCGACCTGACGACCACCGCGAACTGCGGCACGTGCGGCAACACCTGCGCGGTCTCCCAGGCGTGCGTGAGCGGCGCGTGCCAGACGTCCTGCAACGCGGACATCCAAACGTTCGCTACGGCGACCATCTCCGCGGGGGGAACGGTGTCGCCCTACGTGCCCGCGACGGCGGTCAACGGCGTCAGCGAGTCACAGAAGTGCAGCGAGTTCGCCTGGATCACGGCTGGGTCAGCGGCCGATGGCGCCTGGATCCAGCTCCAGTGGCCGACCACCCGCACGATCAAGTCCCTGACCGTCGATACGCGTAGCGCGTCCGTCACCAATGCCTGTGCGGATGTGGGTCGAACCCTCGGCGCCGCAACGATCCAGTGGTGGAACGGATCGAGCTGGGTCACCGCCGGCCAGGTATCGGGCAAGCAGGACGACTGGAGCTACACGTTCACCTCGATGATCTCGACGACGCGGATCCGCCTGTACAATCTGTACGTGACAGGCAGCGTTGAACTGTACAACCCCGTGCTCTACGAGCTGCGGGTCGTCGGCTGCAACTGACGCCCTCGCCCAGACTCCCGGCCTCGACGCGGGACAGATGCCACGGACCCGTGCGGGACCAAACATATCCAGCCAAGGATGGAAGGGACGCTCGCCCGGGCACTTCCCCAAGTTGGGCCGAGTTACTCCAGAGAGCCCTCCCGCCCCGTGCCCCGGCTCGCTTCCTGCGCGTTGACCTTGCCGCAAGCGGAGAAGACGAGGACGCCGGTGAGGAGCAGGGCGAGGCGGGTCATGGGGATGCGTGTAGGGCAAGAGGGGCGGGCGGGGAAGGTCATTCCCCTCCCCTGATCTCCTCATACGCCCGCCGCGCCAGCTCCCGATCCAGCAGCTCCTTGAACTGCGGATCGTTCAGGTACTTCGTGACGATCTCCTCGTGACGCTCCAGCCGCCCCACCATCAGGTCCTGGATGAACGACCTCATCGAGAGCGCGAAGTTGTCCGGCTCGTTGACCTTCGCTCGCTGGATCACGTCAGGATGCGACTTCGCCTCAATCAACACGCCGTCGAAGAGGAGTTGATCCGCAGCCGTGAGCCCCATCCCGAATCGCTCGTTGATGACTTCGATGAGCTGCGACAGCCGGACCTCTTCCTCTTTCGACTTGGAGGTCCCCACGTCGGTCGGCCCCTTCAGCCCGACCGGGTGTTTCGGCTCCAGTACGAGATCCGCTTCGCTGATCTTCTGCAGCCGGTAGTAGCGCAGCGCCACTTCGCCATCCAGCTTCACGCCCTTGCTCACCGCGTCGCGAGGGAGCTTGTTCAGCAGATACCGGCCGAACGAATACAGCTTCTCGAGGTCCGGGTCGGTGAACGGCATCACCTGCGACAGGAACGCATAAAGGCTTACGAACGCCGTAAGGCTGCCGCGGAACTCCTCCTGCTGCTCGTCGTCGAGCGCCTTGAAGCGATCGACCGCGGGGTCGAGGTGCTTGACCATCTGCGACTGGTCGGTCGCGGCCTTCTTCGCGCTCGGCGCGTAGAAGAGCTTCGCAAAGGCTTCGACCTCGGACAGCAGGTACACCTGCGAGGCGTCGAGCTTGTGCTGCAGCTCGTAGAGCTGCTGCGGATCGGCCTGGTCTGCCACGGTCGTCTGCTCGTAGTACGGCTGGAACGACTCCTGGATCTCCTCGGCGTTGTTGACGAAGTCGAGGACGAACGTGTCTTCCTTGCCGGGGTGCGTGCGATTGAGGCGCGACAGCGTCTGCACGGCCTGCACGCCCGAGAGCCGCTTGTCGACGTACATCGTGTGGAGCTGCGGCTCGTCGAAACCGGTCTGGTACTTGTTGGCAACGATGAGAAGCTGATAGCCGTGTCCGTGGAACTGGTCCGGGAGGCCCTTCTCCGAGATGCCGTGGTTCATCTCCGGCTCGGTGTAGCTGATGCCCTTGGCATCCGGATCGCCGACCGTCCCCGAGAACGCGACCAGCACGCCGATGTCGCTGTAGCCCTTTTCCTTGAGATACCTGTCGAACGCCTGCCGGTACCGGACCGCGTGCAGGCGCGACTGGGTCACGACCATCGCCTTGGCCTTGCCGCCGATGCGCTTGCGCACGTGCTGGCGGAAGTGCTCGATCATGACCTCGGTCTTCTGCGCGACGTTGTGAGGGTGCAGGCTCATGAACCGAGCCAGCGACTTCGCCGCTTCTTTCTTGGGCACCTTGGGGTCGTCGTCGATCGCCTTCACGAGCCTGTAATAGGTCTTGTAGGTCGTGTAGTGCTTGAGGACGTCGAGGATGAATCCCTCCTCGATCGCCTGGCGCATCGAATACAGGTGGAATGCGACCGGCTTGCCCTCCGGTCCCGGCGTGCCGAAGAACTCCAGGGTCTTGTGCTTGGGCGTGGCGGTGAAGGCGAAGAAGGAGAGGTTCTTCTGCTTTCCTCGCGCTGACATCTCGCGCACGAGGACGTCTTCGTAGTCTTCTTCCCCGTTGCCGTTGCCGCCGTCGCCGTCGCCGTTGCCGGTCGGCCCGCTGCCCAGCACCGCCTTCATCTTGTGCGCCGCCTCGCCCGACTGCGACGAGTGCGCCTCATCCACGATGACCGCGTAGTTGCGCTTCGGAAGCTCGCCGATCTTCTCGGTCACGAACGGAAACTTCTGCAGCGTGGTGACGATGATGGGCGTGCCCTTCGTCAGGGCGTCCGCAAGCTCGGCGGAGTTGTTCTCGATGCGCGCGATCACTCCTGCGGTCTGCTCGAACTGGCTCACCACGTTGCGGAGCTGGGTGTCGAGCACCCGCCTGTCGGTAACGACTACGACCGAGTGGAACACCTTCTTGTCGTCCGCGGAGTGAAGGTTCGACAGACGATGGGCGATCCATGCGATGGAGTTGGACTTGCCCGATCCTGCGGAGTGCTGGATCAGATAGCTCCTGCCCGGGCCGTCTTGTCGCGCAGAGGCTTCGAGCTTGCGGACGACGTCGAGCTGGTGGAACCGGGGGAAGACCAGCTTCTCTTCTTCGACGGTCTTGCCGTCGGGCTTGCGGGTCTTCTCGATCACCAGCGCGAGGAACGTGCCGACGATATCGAGGAAGGAATCGCGCTGCCAGACTTGCTCCCACAGATACGAGGTCTTGTAGCCGTTGGGGTTGGAGGGATTCCCCTCGCCGCCGTCGCAGCCGAGATTGAACGGCAGGAAGCGGGTGTGCTCCCCCTTGAGGCTCGTGGTCATGTACACGAGGTCGGGGTCGACCGCGAAGTGCACCGGAGCACCGCGCTTGAAGCGGAAGATGGTCTGCTTGGGATCGCGCTTCTTGTACTGCGCGATGGCGTGGTTGACGTTCTGCCCGGTGAGGTGGCTCTTCAGCTCGACCGTGGCGATCGGCAGGCCGTTGAGCGACAGGACCAGGTCGATCGAGTCGTCGTGGCCGGGGATGAAGTGGACCTGCCGGGTGACGACCACGCGGTTGGCGGCGTAGCGAGCGAGGGTGTCGGGGTTGAGGGCGTTGGCCGGGTGGAAGCAGGCGACCGGTATGGTCTTGCCGTAGAACTTGAAGCCCTTGCGCACGACGTGGAGAGTGCCGAACGAGTCGAGGGCCTTGGCGAGCCAATCGAGCAGGCCTGATTCGAGGTCCTTGTGCTGGGCAGAGAGCTCGGCCCAGAGCTTGGGCTCGCCGGCCTGGAGGAAGGCGAAGAGCTGCTGCGGGAAGACGGCGCGTGTTCGGTCGAAGTCTGCGGCGTCGCCCTGGAGCCAGCCGTGGGCGAGGAGGTGGGATTCGATCGATTCCTCGAAGGCTGCTTCGGTGTGGATCGCGGTCATTCGGTCTCCTCGGGCGATTCGGAGGCTCTTCGCGTGCGGTAGGCTTGCTCAGGGTGGTTGGGCCGGTGCGGGAATCGCCGTTCCAGCCTGCCTTCGTTGACCAGCGGCGAGAGGTGCTTTTCGGTGAGCTTCGTTGGACTCCTGCGCGCAAGGACGAACGCCAGTTGCTTGGGCGTCCACCAACGAAGGCGGCACAGCTCGACGATGACTCGTCGCAGTTCGGCAGCGTTCGGCTTGCCGCCCAGGGCCGCGACGGAGGACCGAATTTCGGCCGAGCACCCGCGCAGGAGTTCGGTACACTGAACAGGTGACTCCCCCTTTTGTTGAGGAAGGTCCCCCCTTTGTGCCCCGAGCTCCCCCCTTTGTGCCCCGAACTCCCCCCTTTGTTCGGGGAGCTCCCCCCTTTGTCCGTCGACCAACCCCCCCGTTTCCTCCGCCCGAGCGCTTTCCCCGAGCACGTAGTGCGTGGCCGATCCGCGTCCGCGCGGCTCCAAGAGCCCCAGGTCCCGGAGCTGGCGCAACTGGTTGCTCGCCCGCAGCGTGTCGAGCCCGCTCACGTCGCGCAGCATCGCATTGCTCACCGACCCGGCGCGACGTGCGACCACGAGCGCCTTGGCCTGCTCGTCGGACAGGTGGAGATGGGAGAGGCCACGCAGCCAGCTCGTGTCGTCCTCGTCGAGCAGGTTGTGGAGCCAGAGGGTGACCACGAACCGGTTGCGGCCGCGATCCGAGTCGAAGACCGGGGGCGTGAGCCCGGCGCGCTGCATGCCGCGTCGGATGGCCGCGATGCCGGTCCCCTTGTTCTCCGCGAGACGCATCTCGCGGAAGAAGTCCGCGATGCGCGCGTTGCGAGGAAACGATCCGGGCTCGCCGAGCTGGTCGTCGTCGACGAGCGAGTAGCCGGGGTTGCGGACCTCGATGCGATCCTGGTAGCGGATGACCTGCACCGCGCTCGCGATGCGGAAGTCCCGGTGCGTGAGCGCGTTGACCAGCGCCTCGCGAACGGCCGCTTCCGGGAGCGCGAGTCGGTCGCGACGCTCGGGCGTCCCAGGCTCGAGCGCGAAGGACTTGGGGAGGTCGTCGATGATCGCGTTGTAGATGCGTCGAAACGCGATGAGCAGCGGCTCGCGGACTTCGACCGAGTCGTAGCGGCTCTCGGGGTCAGGGACCCACTCGACGCCAGGCACTCGCACGTAGTCGACGCGCGCCGCGGGGAAGAGCCTGCGAAGGGCGAGTCGCTTGCCGAAGAGCAGGATGCCGCCCACGGTCGGAACGAGTCCGCCGTTGATTCGCCGGGCCGCGCCGAGGGACTGCACGAGCTCGTCGGGAGTGGCGTCGCGCAGCTCGGTGGCGGGATTGGCATCCACGAGCGATCGCCGATACGAGACGATCACGTCGGGATCGAGATCGTCCATGCTCGCGTCGTCGAGGAGGGAGTCCTCGTAGGGGATAACCGACGACGCCTGGAACAGCACGCGCAGATCGTCTTCGGTGCAGTGCTGGTCGGTGCTGCCGATGCGGCGGAAGGTGCCGTGCTGCATGCCGCGGCTGGCGATGAACACGGGCTTCTCGGAGACCGACAGCTCGGGGATGAACGCTGCGAGGAGCGAGGCGCCGTCGATGACCTCGGTCCACACGCGCGGACGCACGGTGCGGTTGAACGCCGAGGCGCACAGCGACGACAGCTCCTGTTCGAGCTTCTTGGGCTGGGCGACGCCCCTTGGGACGAAGCGTCGGGTGTCCTGCTCCTCGGCGCCGAAGAGGATGTAGCCGCCGGCGAGGCCTGGTTCGTTGGAGAAGGCGGAGACGGTTTCGAGGGCGCTCTTGCCGGCTTCGGATTCGGAGCGTTTGGCTTCGATCTCGCGGGACTCGTCGACCTCGTTGAGGCGCTGCAGGAGCTCGCGGATCGAGAGAAGGCCCATCATTCCTCCGGAGGGATCTCGAGCTTGCCGGTGACGGCGGCGGTGATGAGGGATTGACGGTATTCGCGGAGGAGGTCCACCTGCTTGCGCGCGTGAGCGAGAGGTCTCTCGACGGCTTCGAGCGCAACCTGAATGCGCGCAAGGATCTCTTTCTGCTCTGCTGGGGGTGGAACAGCGACCGGCGCATTCTGCAAGATCGGAACGCTGATGTTTGCCTGCGCAGTGCCCCAGCTCTCAGCCTCAAAGTAGGTCGCGACCGCATGCGAATTGAGCTGGTAGGAGAAGAACTGCGGGCAGTGCGCCGCCTCCAGTGTCGTAATCAACATTGTGAAGCACTGCGATAGCGGGAGTGATTCAGGGACCACTGCTGTTGCGCCGGCGTTCCCGGTTCTGACGGTGAGCAGATCACCGGGCCGAATGTACTTGGACCGTAGCTGGTCGGCGAAGCCACGCTCGATGTGCAGCAGATCGCCAAGTTCCAAGCGGTTCGCGCGCAAGTTCGTCGACCTGATGATCGGGATCCCATCGTCGACGTACGCGTGCGTTGCGGCTTGAGCAATACCGACTACAACGCGCCGGGCTATCTGCTTCAGTCGTCGGGCAACCCAGTGCGCAGGAATCGCCCCCAACCACTCGATCCCCGACTCCTTCATCGGCACGCTCGGGTCGAGCCCCTTGGTCACGGCGTGCGTGATGAGCGCCTGCCGCTTCTCCTGCAGCAGCTCGATCAGACGCTCCTTCTTGGCGATGAGGGCGTCGATGGCAGCGGTCTTGCGGTCGAGGAAGCGAACTATCTTCGCCTGGAGACCGGATGGCGGAATCGGGATGGGGAGCTTCCGCCAGAGCTCCGTTCTAAGCGCCTTCGTACCATGGCCGGCCTCCCCAACTCTGGCGAGCAGTCCGGGATTCAGAGCCCGTAACAGGTGAGCAAGAAACTCGGCCGAGAGCCCGGACCTCGGCAGCAATGCCTTGATGTCCTGGTTGACGGTCACCTCCGCAGCCGTAAGGCCGATCGGCACCGTGTGCGCCAGGATCATGCCTCGAATTACCATCAGCACCGCAGGCGGCGACACGAGCCGAAGGCTTCCGGATCTGAGCGCTGAATCGGACACGTGGTCCTCAGAGTCCCAGATGACCGGGCGCTTCATGTCCTTTGGCGAGACCCAGGGAATGCTGCCATTCCAATAGCTGAGGTTCTCCTTGCTCGGCGTTGATCCCCCAACAACGTCAACCACGTTTCCGAGCGTGTTCACGGACCATTCTGGAGGCAGCCCTTGAGTCCAAGGAGCGGACGAGTCTACCGAATCCGTGTGGGAGGCCGCACTCACCCCACCACCTCCCCCAGCATCCCCTGAATCTCCGCCTCCAGCGTCCGAATCTCCGCCTCGATCTCCGCCAACGGCCGCAGCGGCTTGTATTTGTAGAAGTGACGCGTGAACGGGATCTCGTAGCCCACCTTCGTCTTGCTCTCGTCAATCCACGCATCCGCCACATGCGGCCTCACCTCGCGGTCGAAGTAGGCGTGGATGTCCTCCTTGAGCGGCACGTTCTCGTAGTCGCGCAGGTCCGCGTCCGGCTCGACGTTCCCCTTGGCGTCACGGCAGACCTCTGCGGCGTCATCGCGCTCGCCGAGCGCCGACAGAATCGCCTTGCGCACCGGCGCCGGGAGCTTGACCGGGAAGCCGTCCAGCTCCTCCTCGAACAGCTTGCGGCTCCTGTAGACCTTCGCCGGATCGAGCCTGCCGAGCGCACGCAGGATCGCCTGCTGCAGCTCCCGCCCCTCCTGCGCCTCGCGCTCTCCGGCTGCGCCCTTCTTCTTCGACGACGCCAGCCCCTGGAACCCGCTCTCCTCCTTCAGCCGCTCCAGTCGCTCCGGGCTCGCCTGGAAGCTCAAGCGCAGCGGACGCTCCACCACGATGCGACGGTATCCGAAGTCGTCGTTGTCGAAGACCTTCGATTGCTCCCCTTCGGCGAAGTCTCCGTAGAGCTTCGTGAGGGCGGCGATGTGCTCCGGCGCCAGCTCGTTGCGCTTGTTGCCGAGCGACTTGCGCATCTTCTGGAACAGCTCCACCCCGTTGATGAGCTGCACCTTGCCCTTGCGCTCCACCGGCTTGCGGTTGGTCACCACCCAGATGTACGTGCTGATCCCGGTGTTGTAGAAGAGCTGGTCCGGCAGCGCGATGATCGCCTCCAGCCAGTCGTTGTCCAGGATCCAGCGACGAATCTCGCTCTCGCCCGAGCCGGCGTCACCGGTGAAGAGCGGAGAGCCGTTGAACACGATCGCCACGCGGCTCCCCTCCTTCTTCATCTTCGAGAGCATGTGCTGCAGGAACAGGAACGACCCGTCGTTGATGCGCGGCAGTCCCGCGCCGAAGCGGCCAGCGTAGCCCGCCTCTGCCTCCCCGCGAATCGCTTTCTCGACCTTCTTCCACTCCACACCGAACGGCGGATTGCTCAGCATGTAATCGAATCTGCCGTCGGGGTGGCCGTCCTCGGAGAAGGAATTGCCGCGCACGATGTTGCCGGGATTCTGCCCCTTGATCATCATGTCGGCCTTGCAGATGGCGTACGACTCGTCGTTGAGCTCCTGGCCGAACACCTCGAGACGCGCCTCCGGGTTCAGCTCGCGCAGATACTCCTCGGCCACGCTGAGCATGCCGCCCGTGCCCGACGCCGGGTCGAACAGCGTGCGCACGATGCCCGGCTTGCGGAGCGCGTCGTCGTCCTCCACGAAGAGGAGATTGACCATGAGTCGGATGACCTCGCGCGGGGTGAAGTGCTCTCCTGCGGTCTCGTTCGACTGCTCGGAGAACCTCCGGATCAGCTCCTCGAAGATGGATCCCATCACGTGATTGGGCACCACCGCGGGATGCAGGTCGATCGCCGCGAAGCGCGAGACGACGGTGAACAGCAGGTTGGCCTCGTCGAGCTTGGCGATCTGGTTCGCAAATCCGAACCGATCGAGGATGTCGCGGGCGTTCTCGGAGAAGCCGTTGATGTAGCCGCGCAGGTTGGAGGCGACGTGGCCCGGGTCGTCCTTGAGCTTGGGGAAGTCGAGCTTGGAGGTGTTGTGGAACGGTACCCCGGTAAGCTTGTTGAGGATCGGGTCGAGGTTCTTGACGGCGCCGCCCTTCATGGCCTCGTGCTTCTTGAGGACGGCTGGTTTGGAGTCGGCGAGCACGCAATCGAGGCGTCGAAGGACGGTAAACGGGAGAATGACCTTGCCGTAGTCTGCCTGCTTGTAGTCGCCGCGCAGCAGGTCGGCGACGGACCAGAGGAACGCGGTCATCTCGCTGAATCCGCTGAACTGCTTGCCATTACTGCTGGGTGCTGGCTTCGACGACGGCGGCGGCTGCTCGGACAGGGCGGCCTTGGTCACGTTGCGAGCGGCGTCGAGGGCGTCGAGGAGTTCATCTTTGGAGGAGCGGGAGGTGACCGGGAGGTCGAAGCGCTGGGCGATGGCGAGGAGTTCGGAGCGTGAGAGCGGGATGAGGAGTTCGCGTTTGGTGGGCATGAGTGAGGGGGAGAGTACGCCGGCCGGGAGGGGGTATCAAGGACCGGGACGGGCCGGGTGGAGCGGGCTGCCCTTCTCGCTGAGTCGTGTATGCGCCGGAATTGCATGTGCCCGCGCCGACGCAGGTTCGCGCCATGGCGTGAAGCTGGCGCAACCACCTGGCCTTCCCGAACCACCCCGCCTCGAGCCCGCTCCCGCGCCCCATCCGCGCTCGCGCCGGTGGAATCAGGCCTCCCGAGCGCCGTTCGCGCACACCTCGGCGTGGCCGCGAACATCGCAGCGGGACCGATCTCGGCGGCTCGCATTCACATCTCCGGAGCCGGAGGATCGACGAACTCCCAGTCCGTCGGTGGGCCGCGCTCGTCGGGGTCAGGGTCCACGCCGATGACCCACGACTGGAGGCTGGCATCATCGAGGCGTTGGCGAAGGTGCGCTGGTCGCTCATCGACTCCGGTTTTGGCGACGCAGTGGTCGCCAGGTTGGGAGGGGGCGGAGCGACCTGACGACGTCCGGTCGGTCGTCGGTACTCCAGGAGTGCTGAGCTCGAGCCCGTCAGCGGCCAGCAAGTGTGCGACAAATCCCTTCCGAGTCGCGTCGGAGAGCGCCAAGCGTGCGTCGGAGAGCGTCAGCGACGCGTCGGAGAGCGTCAGCGACGCGTCGGAGAGCGTCAGGGACGCGTCGGAGAGCGTCAGTGATGCGTCGGAGCGTCTCCGGGGCGTGTCGGAGGCCGCCGGAGGCGCCTCAGGGTGCTTGAGCTTCAGGGAGGGCTGCGATCACTCGTCCGTGGGGTCCGTCGGCTCCGGCTCGCCCGGCTGCGCCGGCACCTTGCGCTGCGCCAGCCCGAGCCGGGCGTGATCCTCGCCACGGCCCACACCGCGTCGCCGCGCCGTTGATCGCGGTCGCTTGCTGGCGCGGGAAACGCAATGGGTCGTGCCGAAGCGCGAGCGAGTGCAGCTGGATTCTGCGTTGAGGCTGGAGGACGAGCAGCGGTGAGGGGACAGGGCGATTAGGCAACCACCTGACCTTCTCGAACCACCCCGCCTTGAGCCCTCGCTCAGGTCCGATCAGCGCTCGCACGGCTGGGGACACGCCTCTCAAGCGCCCTTCAGGCGCACCTCGGCGTGGCCGCGAACATCGCAGCGGGACCGATCTCGGCGGCTCGCGTTCACGTCTCCGGAGCCGGGGGATCGTAGCAACTAGCAACTCACGACTAGCAACACGGAACGAGAATGAAGAAGGCACCTTCACGTGCGTCAGGATCTGGTCGATCACCTCCTGCTTCGTGATCACAGCCAGCAACACCATCGTCGCCTGGCACACCGGACACTGCAGCACGTTGATCCCGAGCGTGCGCTTCATCAGTTCCGACCACGGCACGACGTGCTCGTTCGCGAACGACACTTCGGCGCCTCGGCTTTCGACTCGTCAGCTTTCGACTGCTGCGGCTTCGCGCGGTCCTGCTGCGCGCACCGAGGATCGCTGTCGTCGTCGGTCTGTCGCGACCCCGACACGATCGCCCGACGCCAGCTCGAATTCGGAGCCAACACCCCGTGGTACCGAGTCAACGGCAGACGCGGCGGCGCCACGATGGATGCCAGGCGCGCCATGAACCGAACTGTACGAGCGAAGCGAAGTACAGTGAGGTCCACGAGCACGGCCGAAGGCCGGCGCAGTGAACTCTAACGGGCTCATCACCCGATGGCTGCTGCGCCTGTTCGCCCACTTGAGCTTGTACGCCACCGACCCGTCGCGCAGCACGCTCAGCTGCTCGGTCGCCAGCGGCGGCATAACGTGCAGTAGCGCACCAGCCTCTCTCTTCCCTTGCGGTCCAGCGCGCCGAAGCTCACCCCCGCGTGCAGCGAGAACCCCTTGCAGTCCGCGGGCCACCGCGCGTCCTTCTTGCGCCGCATTCCCTGCTCGTCGTCGGGGAAGAGCCTCTGCTGCGCTCTGCCCTGCTCGTCGACCCGCTCGAATCTCCCGCGGCTCAACGCGACCGTGCGATGGGTCCCCGCACCTGTCGGGCGACGTGTTGCATCTGCGGGGCAAGGCTCCGCAATGCCGGGCATGGCGCCGCAATTGTGCGATCGGTCCCAGCAACTGCCGGCCCAGGCGCCGTCAATGACGGACTCCCACCAGCAAGTGAGGGTGCGGTCGCGGCCGGTGCACCCGCGGAACCTCACGAAATGCGACCCCTTTCCGCTTCTGGGGGGCCGCGTTTCGTCTTCCTGAGGGCAGGAACCTCTGTTCTAATGTTCAAACAGATTCTCCTCCGGCTCCCTCAACCGGGTTAGGAAGGACACCCTGCCTTGGAACTCAACCGACGATTCCTTGCCGCCTCTGCCGCTCTGGGCGCCGCATTTCTGTTCGCCTCACGAGCCAATGCCATCGAGACCTACTCCGGCGAGACTTTCCTTTCGCTCGCACGACAGTCCGCGGACGTCATGCGTCTGGCGCTGGAGCAGCAGCGCTACGAGCTCGAGCTCGACCGGGTCCCCGGCTTCACTGCGATGCTGTCGTATCGCGCCTCGCCGGCGCAGTTCCGGCTCAGCAATGGTGGGGTGGCCGCGGGTGGCCTGGCGCGCGCGGGAGCGGTCATCGGCATTGGTGGCGGCAAGCCGAGCAGCGACTTCTCGTGGTTCGTCGGCTTTCACGTCGACGAGGCCTACACGAGCCAATGGGGCAACTTCACCAAGCGCCTCGAGACGGTTGACGCCTACTACGAGCAGTACCTCCTCACCGCGCGGCTGGCCTACCAGGGATTCTCGTTGAGCTACGGGTATCTCGGTCAGCAAACCCACGGACTCAATGCCCTCGGCCAGTTCGGTGCCGAGCCCAACTGGCGCCCGGGCACGCCCGAAGAGGTCCGTGGCACCACCAAGGACACGAAGAACAACGCGTCGTCGCATACCTTCTCGCTGCGTCACAAGGCGGGCGTGGGCCTGGGGGCTGCCATTGCCGAAGTCAACAAGGTCGCTGCGGACCAGACGATGCAGACGGCGCAGGAGCTTGCGGCGCTGAAGCTCACGGCATCTCCCGAGCAGCTGCTGCGCGAGATCGCCTTGTTCCACCTCGGAATCGATCGATTTGCGGAGTCGATCGACTACTACCGCGATCGCGCGATCGCGGTGCAAGACTCCTTGTCATCGGGTACCGCGGTCGTGGAGCCTCCGAAGGGCGCGCTCTACCAGGTACCGCTCGGGGTCGACGACCTGCTCGGCCTCGGCATTCACGCCCGGGTGATCCCAGAAGTCGCGCCCAGGGTGCAGCTTCGGCAGGTGCAGGCCGGCTGGGTCTATCAGACCGAACCTGAGCGAGGCGCAGGGGGCGCGCAGTTCTTCGCGGGCGCGCGTGCCGGCGCTGTCAACCGCAACGGCAAGTTCAGCCCGTCCTTCGACTCCGGGACGGGGATCATCTCCCACGGGTTCAGCGTCGGCTTCAGCTACTCCTACAACACGCCCGATCCGATCTCGTACTTCCCCATTCCCAACGCGCACGTGGTGGGCATGCAACTGGGGTGGCAGGCCGCGATGCCGACCATCCAAGGCATGCCGGTGATCTCGAAGAAGGGCAGGAGGGACTGAGCATGAGAACGCGAACCGCGCTTGCGTCGATTGCAGTCCTGGGCCTGATCGCGGCGTGCGCCGGGGAGGACAAGCCGGGGACGGACAACATCACGGCGTTCGAGCAGTCTTTGCAGACGAAGCTGGCGCCCGACACGTTGGTGCTTCAGCCGCTGGCGCCGTCGAAGGACGGACGCGACCTGTCGAACGCCTCGATCGCGTCGTACTTCGTCGACGGTTTCGGCTCTGTGGTGGTGGGGCCCGTTTGCTTCACGCTGCGGCTGGACGGCACGGTCAAGCCCTTCAAGTGCCTGCAGTACCTGACTGCGGCGTTGCCGTATGGCGATGGGGTGCTGCTCGTGGGCGAGCAGGGCAGCCTCGTGGTGGGCGGCGCCGGAGAGGATCATGCGCTCGAAAGCGGGGGCGAGGTCTACGGGGCGGTGTACGGCAGAAGCCTGCCAGCGGGCACGTTGTTGCGAGCCACGCCCGAGTCCCAGTACCCCAAGCCGAACGGCATCCGCGTGCGCAGGGTCGGTGGGGCGGCCGATGAGACGGTCCTCGACGTGCCCAACACGCATTCGATCAACTACGAGCCGCTGTGGGTCGAGGAGCTTTCGCCGGGCAAGATCGCCCTGCTCTACACGCGCAAGGAGGTCGTCTACCTCGAGGATGGCCAGGAGACGATCCTGGCCGATGGGCTGCCGGAGCTGGGATCGGACGGCTACACGTTCTCGCAGATCCACCGGGTCGGCAGCACGCTGTGGTTCGGTGGCCAGCCCGAGGGAGGCACGCCGCTGCTGGTGCGCTGGGATCCCAAGTCCGGGCAGAAGCCGCAGGTCGTGTCGTCGCCCGTACCATCGTCGGAGTGGATCGGGCTGCACGGATTCCTCGGCGCGCGCAGTCAGGTCACCACCGCCAATCCTCTCGCGGAGACCCTCGATATCCCGCTGGCCTACACGGCGCAGGGCTTCGACGGCAGCGCGATCAAGATCGCCCCGGTGGCGTTGACGCCGTGCACGAACCGCGCTGCCTGCAGGATGATCGGCGAGAGCTATCTGCTGGGCGTCGTGGGGATGGAGACGACGTCGCCGCGCGCGCTGTACGGCGTGTGGGCGTGGCTGGCGCCTGGTGGAGGCGTGCAGAACGGCCCGACGGACTACGTGGGCTACTACCTGTCGCCGCTGCGTGCGCCCGAAGAAGCGGCGCCCGATGCAGGCGTGCCTGACTCGGAGCCGCCCGAGGCCGCGGTCGAAGCTTCGGTGGAAGGCGGGGCCGAGGCCGAGGCAGGACCCACGGGACCCGAGACGATCGCGAGCGGGCTGAACGTGCCGGGAGTCATCCGCGCGCAGGGCGACTACCTGTTCTTCACCGAGAGCACG
>JAKLDZ010000710.1 GCA_022703255.1 Myxococcota bacterium
GGATGGAATCAGCGAAAATCATGCGCCGCGACGCGCGCGGGCAACGCGAACGGATGCTTGAGTCCCCGGGCTGTCGGGCGCACAACGCCCCCGATGAGGAGCCGTATCACTCGCAAGCGCGTGCTGGTCACCGGCGGCGCCGGGTTCCTGGGATCGCACCTGATCGATCGTCTGCTCGCGCGCGGCGACGAGGTCCTGTGTGCGGACAACCTGTTCACCGGGACCAAGCGCAACATCGAGCACCTGCACACCCACCCGCGCTTCGAGTTCATGCGTCACGACGTGACGTTCCCGCTGTTCGTCGAGGTGGACGAGATCTTCAACCTCGCGTGTCCCGCCTCGCCGATCCACTACCAGCACGACCCGGTGCAGACGACCAAGACCTCGGTGCACGGCGCGATCAACATGCTCGGCCTGGCCAAGCGCCTGCGGTGCAGGATCTTCCAGGCGTCGACCAGCGAGGTGTACGGCGACCCGAGCGTGCACCCGCAGGTCGAGAGCTACTGGGGCAACGTGAACCCGATCGGGGTGCGCAGCTGCTACGACGAGGGCAAGCGTTGCGCCGAGACGCTGTTCTTCGACTACCACCGTCAGCTCGGGCTCGACATCAAGGTGGCGCGGATCTTCAACACGTACGGGCCGCGGATGCACCCGAACGACGGCCGTGTGGTTTCGAACTTCGTCATGCAGGCCCTTCGCGGCGAGCCGATCACCATCTTCGGCGAAGGGCAGCAGACGCGATCGTTCTGCTTCGTGGACGATCTGGTGGAGGCGTTCCTGCGCTTCATGGACACGGGGCCCGACTTCCCCGGTCCGGTGAACCTGGGCAACCCCGGCGAGTTCACCATCCGTGAGCTGGCCGAGCGGGTGATCGAGCTCACGGGGTCGGGCTCGAAGCTGGTGTTCCAGCCGTTGCCTTCCGACGATCCGGCGCAGCGCAGGCCCGACATCTCGCTCGCGCGCGAGAAGCTCGGATGGGAGCCGAGGGTTGCGCTCGACGATGGCCTGAAGAAGACGATCGAGTACTTCGAGGGGCTGGTCCGCGAGGGAGCGTAGCGATCGCGCGGACGTCGTCGCCGTCGCCGTCGCCGTCGCCGTAGCCATAGCCGTCGGACGCGGTTGGCGCAGGTTTCCTACGATGGTAGGAAACAGAGATGCCGTCGCCTGCCGAGAAGCTGTCTGTGACCGTTCCCGCCGAGCTGGCCAGGATCGTGCGCAAGCGCGTCGGCCCCAGGGGGCTGTCCGGCTTCGTGGTGCGAGCGCTGCTCCACGAGATCGAGCGTGAGCAACTCGGCAAGTACCTCGGCGAGCTCGATGCGCAGCTCGGGGCGGTGCCGGCTTCGGAGCTTCGCGCGGCGCGACGGGCATGGGCCAGGCGCTGATCCTCGACTCGGAAGCGATTCACGCGCTGGCCGCCGCTGGCACGCGCGGGGCGCTGGCGCTGCGATCCAGGGCGATCCTTCAGGTGGCTTACGAACAGCGCGCACCCGTTCGCGTCCCGGCTCCCGTCCTCGCCGAAGTGTGCCGTGGGTCCAAGCGGGATGCCGCCGTCGAACGAATACTCAACGAGCGAGGCATCGGAGTCGTCGACCTCACAGCGGATTGCGCCCGCCGCGCCGGCGCGCTCCTCGAGAAGGCGAAGCTCGACTCCTCGCACGCCATCGACGCTTTCGTCGTGGCCACCGCGATGCAGTTCGAGTTCGCCGTGATCGCCACGGGCGATCCGAGGGATCTCCAACGCCTGGCGTCCGGCATCCGGACCGTTCGCGTTTTCGCGATCTGACGTCGTCGCCGTGCTCGTGCTCGTGCTCGTGCTCGTGCTCGTGCTCGTGCTCGTGCTC
>JAKLDZ010000711.1 GCA_022703255.1 Myxococcota bacterium
GTCGGCGTCGGCGCAGGAGGGGCTGCTGCAGGCGCCAGGCGCAGCGAAGCCGCCCGCGGCGGCGGCGCCGGCACCCGCGAGGAAGCACCCCAGCACGAACACCACGAGCCGCAACCGTCCCGCCCGTTGCGAGATTCGGGACGGCGGCAGATCGTCGTCGTCGAGGGTCGGATCGACGTCGCTCGAGGGGATCACCGAGATCTGCGAGGGGCTCGGCGCGCGATCGACGCTGGGGCGGGCGGACGACGGGACCGCGCTCACGCGCGAGATCCTCGCTGGCTGGGACAGCCGCGCGCCGGCGGCTCCCGGCGACGGCGTGTACGAGATGCGCGGGACGGGCGTCTCGGTCGCAGCAGGGACCGGGGCGACGGCGATGGTCGACGACAGGCGATCCGCTCCGCGGGGTTCTTCGGCGGGAGGCGGCGTCGCGGTCGCGACCGCGATTTGCTCCTTCGCGCCCGCGGACAGCTCGAGCTGGCGGGTGCGCTCGAGGGACGTGAAGGCAGCACCTCGCGAGCGCTGTCCCCCCAGCAGCGTGGAGCGCATCACGAGCTCGTCGGGCGACATGCCGCTGGCCTTGGCCGCGTCCACCAGCTCGCGCCCGAAGGTGCGCGCATCGGGAGAGCGCTCCGCGGGGCGCTTGGCGAGGTTGCGCATGATGGTCGCGGCGAGCGGTGGGGGGACGTAGCTGGCGCGCGCGATGCTCGACAACGGCGGAACCGGTTCGTGCGCGTGCTGCATGAGCAGCGTCACGGGCGAGTCGCTGTCGAACGGCGTGCGACCGGCGAGGCACTGGTAGAGGATCGTGGCGATCGCGTAGACATCGCCGGCCGGACCCACCGCCTCCCCCTGCGACCCCTCGGGCGAGATGTATCGCGCGGTGCCGAAGATCAACCCGGCCTGCGTCACCGATTCCTCTCCCCACTGCAGCCGGGCAATCCCGAAGTCGAGCACCTTCACGAAGTCCGGATCGTCGCCGCGACGCACCAGCATCACGTTCTCGGGCTTCAGATCCCGGTGCACGATCCCCTGCGCGTGCGCCTCCCCCACCGCGTCGCAGATCTGCAGCACGATGTGCATCGCCCGCGGCAACGGCATCGCACCATCGCTCGCCGCCAGCGCGGACAGCAGCGAGATGCCGTCGAGATGCTCCATCACGATGTACAGCTCGTTGCCAGCCGGTCCACCAGGGACCCCCGACGTGAGCTGCCCGCTCATCAGCACCTGCACCACGTTGGGGTGCGTGAGCTTGCTCGCGATGCGCGCCTCCCGCAGAAATCGCCCCACCAGCGTCGCGTTCGCCGACAGCTCCCGGTGCAGCAGCTTCACCGCAACGTCTCGCTCGATTCCCCCCTGGAACGCCCGATACACCCTCCCCATCGAGCCGATGCCGATCAGCTGACGCAGCTCGATCTGATCCGCGATCGCCTTGCCGAGATACGGATCCTCCCCGGGGATCGTCCTGGAGCTGCCGAGAGGCGTGCCGTCCTTCGGACAAAACAACGCGTCGGACTCGTATTCCGAGCCGCACGTCGCACACACCTTGGCGGGTCTTGCCATCCGGCTTCGTCAGTCTAGAGCACCCGACGGCGTGGAACCACCCGCATCGCCAGCGCCGCCTCCCAGGCTCCGAACTCTCCCCACGCGCCTGCTCTCACAGGTCCGCGAGCCGGATCACCTCGACCTCACTCCCCGCCGCGATCGGACCACGCTCCGGAGAAATCACCGCGAGACAGTCCGCGTGCGCCATCGACGTCGTTGCCCCCGAAGCCTGGTTGCGCAACGGGTGAACCCTCCACGGGCAGACGCGCGTGTCGAGTCGCGCCCG
>JAKLDZ010000712.1 GCA_022703255.1 Myxococcota bacterium
CGGGCAGCGGCGGCTCTTCGGGCACCGGCGGGTCTTCGGGCACCGGCGGCTCTTCGGGCACCGGCGGCGGTCAGGTCGATCCGACCTGGTGCTACTACGATATCAGCCCCAAGACCGGATTCCCGAGCACGGCTTTCGCATGGGTGGCGCAGAGCAACGGCACCTTCTGCGAATGGACCGTCGATGGAGTCCTGAAGGGCACGTGCGAGTGCAACTTCGACGGTTCCTTCCTCGGCTCGGACGTCGGAGTCGGGACGCACACGACGATCCTGCACGTGCGGCAGGGGCCGACCGGGCCGAAGGACTGCTCGGCATTCGTGGAGGTCAAGGAGGAGACGACCTGCACGCACACGATCACGCCCGGCAGCGGGAGCCAGTCCACGGTGTTTGCCTGGAAGGCCACGAGCAACGGGACGTCCTGTGAGTGGACCCTCAACGGTGAGCCGAAGGGCGCGTGCGAGTGCAACTTCGACGCAACGTTCCTGGGGAGCGATGTCGGTGCGGGGACGCACACTGCGGTACTGAAGGTGCTGCAAGCGCCGAGCGGGCCGAAGGAGTGCGCGGCGACGGTCCAGGTCTTCTGAGGCTGCTCGTCGGCGACGATGCGATCGCCGTGGGCAGCAAGTACGGCTCATGTCCGCCCAGCCGCCGGTGTTCCCCTCACTCCACGTCGGCGCAGCAGCGGATTCCGACGTTCTTGTTGATGAGATTCCGCACGTGCCCGGGGGAATGGTCGCTGGCGCAGCGAAGGATGTTGGGTTCGAAGTCCCAGAACGAGCCGCCCAGGTCGCGACAGCGTGCCTTCTCCGGCGGGCTCGTCCCTTCGCACGAGTCGGTCCACTCCCAGACGTTGCCCGACATGTCCACGAGCTGGGGATGATCCATCACCGTGCACCCCGTCGCCGCACCTACCGCTTCCGGGGAAGCATTCGCGCCGTTCTTCTCGACACCGTCGTACGCATCATCCACGCACTTGCCCGCAAAGAGCGCGGCTCCGTACGGGTACGCGTGCTTGCCTCCGCTCGTGCAAGCGTGCGCCCATTCGCTCGCGGCGGACTTCACCGCGTCGTTGAACGCGACCGACTCGCCCGACATGTTGCCGCACAACCGCTTGCCCGCCCACGCGCAGTAGTCGCGAGCATCGCACCAGTCGATGCAGACCATCGGCCAGCTCGGGTGCGCTGTCGCGTTGCCGTGCACCGCGAGGTCGCACGCCCCCTTCGCCTCCGGCGCGTAGGTCAGGTTCCAGCCGCACGGCGCCTCGTCCTCGGGATCGTCGTCACCGACGGCAGCAAGGAACTCCGCGTACTGCTTCGCGGTGACCTCGGTGGAGTCGATGCAGAACGCGCCGCCAATCGACTGCGGACGCTGGATGAGCACCATCGACGGGCCCTTGGTGCCCGTCGGGCAGGTCGGCCCACTGCCTCCGGTGCCGATGACACCGCCCGCGCCCGCCGCTCCACCCGTCGCGACCACGCCTCCCGCGCCCGCGCCGCCGTCCATCGCGATGACACCGCCCGCGCCTGCGCCGCCCCCCGTTGCACCTGCACTTCCGCCGCCCGCGGCCCCGCCGTCCCCGCTCGCTCCTGCGCTACCCGCATCGAATCCGGCCTCGCCTCCCGACGAGATCGAGCCGTCGATCGGGGCTTTGGCATCGGGGCCCGAGCCTGCTGCCACGGAGACATCCACGCTGGCGTCCTTGGCGCGGACGTGAATGTAGGCCAGGACGGTTTCCTGCCAGCCGGGCTGGTCCGTCGGCCTGGGGGCCACATCGGGGCGACTGAACGTGATTGAGCGGATGTCAAAGAAC
>JAKLDZ010000713.1 GCA_022703255.1 Myxococcota bacterium
GAGGAAGCGGGGGGAAGGGGCGGTGGCGATTTTGCGGGCGATCTCGTTTGCGGGGACGGCGGAGGCGCCGGAGACGGTGACGGCGTCGACGGCCTTGCGCTGTTGGGGGACGGAGTAGCAGCCGGCCAGCAGGAGGGTCAGTGCGGAGGCGCAGGGGATCGCCCGGAGAACCGGGATCGCGCGTTGGGTTGGAGAGGCACGCTCCGACACGGATCGCAGGCGTACCACGAGTGAGCGAGGATCTGGAAGCCACCTCGCCCGCTGCGCGAGGCGTTTCCCGTTCCGGCGCCGGGTCTGCTATAGGGGCCATCCCGTGACGCACTCCTCCCAGTCCAGGCCCGCCCCCAAGCACCCCACGATCCGCCGTCGGAGCGAGCTCGACGCCATCGCTGCGCGCGTGGTGGGCACGCACCGCGCGGCCCCCGGGGCGGTCGTTGCCTGCGCGTGGCGTGCGGGGGACTCCTGGGCGATCGACGAAGGTGCAGCGGGGCATCTCGCGCCGGGCTGGGCCGAGGTCACGCCCGACACGATCTACGATCTTGCGTCGGTGACCAAGCCCTTCGTGGCGGTCGCCCTGGCGCGGCTCGTGCGGCAAGGGCCGCTCACCCTCGACACGCGGCTCGACGTGCTCGTGCGCGAATCCCAAGGCACGCAGTCGGCGTCGGTTCCGCTCGAGCTGCTGCTCGCGCACCGATCGGGGCTGGAGGGGCACCGTCCGCTGTACGCACCGCTGGTGCAGGGCAAACCGGTGAGTCGATATCGCGCGCTCGTCGAGGCCGCGGGGGCAAGGCGCCCCGAGTGTCCCGGCGAGCCGCCCGCGGCGGGGTTCTCTCCCGTCTACAGCGACCTCGGATTCCTGCTGCTGGGCGAGGCGATCACCCGGGGCGGAGGTGCGCCGCTCGACGCTGCGGTGCATGCCCAGATCTGCGAGCCGCTGGGGGTGGGGATTGCATCAGCCCGTCAATGGCGCGCACGCACAACGCAGTTCGACGACCGCGTGGCGCCAACCGAAGTGGTGGACTGGAGAGATGGTGTGGTGCGCGGCCAGGTTCACGACGAGAACGCGTGGGCCTTGGGCGAGGACGGGATGTGCGGCCACGCGGGCTTGTTCGGCACGGCGCGTGACGTGGCGCGGTTCGGTGCGGCGCTGATCGACGTGGTGTCGGGGCGAGCCGGGGGCTGGTTGACGCGCGAAGACCTGGAGCCGCTGATCCGCGTGCGCGACGGGGGCACGCTGCGGGCTGGATTCGACGGCAAGAGCGAGACGGGGAGCTCCGCAGGGGCGAATTGCTCGAGCTCCGCCTTCGGCCATCTGGGATTCACCGGGACCTCCGTGTGGATCGATCCGGAGCAGCAGATCGCGGTGACGATCCTCAGCAATCGTGTGCAACCGACGAGAGACAACGACGCCATCAAGCGGGCGCGGCCGGACGTGAACGAAGCGCTGTTCGCCTGGGCGAGAGCGCAGCGGGGGAATCCGAGCGAGCCCTGAGCGATCGAGCGCAGCGCACGCGACTACGGCGGGCAATCGCCCGACGGCCAGGGCGGAGGATCCGTGGGCACGGCGGCCGGGTCCAAGGCATTGGCTCCGGAGGTGTCGTGGAGGCGGTAGACGCGCGCGCCCGGCCCGACGCCGATCTGCAGCTCTTCGACCGCAGTGAGGGTGAAGTAGCCGGTCTTCACCTTGCCGTTCGCAGACACGTACTCCACGAACAGGGTCTTCCTGCCCGTCGCGCTCGTCCCGCATTCCACGCAGTAGTGCGCATACGGATCCCCGGCCGTCGGAGGATC
>JAKLDZ010000714.1 GCA_022703255.1 Myxococcota bacterium
TGGAGTTGGACTTCAGCATCAGCGAGTCGAGCGTCCGGAGGATTCTGCAGGATGCTGACCTGCAGCCGCACCGCCAGCAGATGTGGCTGACGTCGCAGGATGAGGAGTCCCGCGCCAAGCGAGATGATGTGCTGCACGTCTACTACGACACACCCCCCGAAGAGCACATCATCTGCGTCGATGAGATCTGCGACAACCTCTTTGCGCATGACACGGATGATGCCCAGGACTGGTTCGACGACACCCCCCACGCCCACGCCCACGAGCCACGGCCCACTCCCGACCCCCACGCGCACGCGCACGCCCCCGATGGTGGCGCATCCGGCGCGTTTCCCCAGGACAAGCTCGACGCCTACCGCATCGCCTGCGAGTTGGCGGCGCTCGCCAACAGAGTGTGCGGAAGTGGCTGCCGCAGGGGATCTGCTGCTCGCCATGGAGATCGGGCCGCGGCACGACGCTCAGAAGCTCAAGGGCCTCGCAAGCCGCGTGTCGGCCATGTTGACGGGTTGGATTAAGCGCCTCCGATAGACGGCAGCACAGCACGTCGGCGTGCGCGTGCGCGTGCGCGTTCGGGTGAGGGGTGCAGCGTGGCACGTGGGCACGTGGAGCGTGGAGCGTGGGAGCCACGCGGTGGTCACCAGGGGCGAGCCGACGCGGGGCGGGTGGGCACGCGAGCTCGGTTGGTGCCGGTGGGGGAGCATCGGCGATCAGCTTCGCCACCAAAACCCGGCCGGAACTTGTGGCGAACGCACTACCTCCCCCCCGCGTCCCCCTCCTGCAGCGTGATCTCCTGCTCCGTCATCACGACCCCGCACTCGTCCGTCTCCGCTGCCAACGCACGCTCCGTCTTCGGATACCCCTCCGCCGTCACCGTCACCGAAGCCGCTCCGTCGGTCCACAGATCACACACGATCCTCTCGAGCTGCCCTGCCGACGCATCCTCCCCCGCATCCTCGTCCAGCTCCTGACGGCACTCGACTACCTGCGGCGTCGCCACCGGATGCGCCGCGTCGTACAGCTCCACCCCGCCCCCGTACTTCACCTCGATCTTCACGTCGCGCGGCAGCGGCTTGCCGTCCGCTCGCACCGTGAGACGAAACGTCGCGTGCGGCCCCGGGCAGTCCGATCGGTCCTGGCTCGACCCACACGCCGCCGCCCCGGCGCTCAACGCCAACCAGCCCGCCAGCAGGACCTGTAGCCTCCGGTCACCCATCGACCCTGCCTTCTAGCACGCCCGTCCCCCGG
This sequence comes from Myxococcota bacterium, assembly GCA_022703255.1. Lineage (GTDB taxonomy): Bacteria > Myxococcota_A > Polyangia > Polyangiales > Polyangiaceae > JACRCQ01. Next base: position 1,246 of record JAKLDZ010000714.1, read on the forward strand.
GTGCAGGCCACCCTCGCGCCCCGCCCTACTGCCCCGTCGTCGCCAGCCCCAGCCCCGTCAGCGATGCGCCCGATGCGTCGCTCCCCACATACACCAGCCACGAGCCCGTGCCGTCGATCACCACCGCCGGATCCTTCTCCCCGAGATACGCACGAAGGTTCGTCCTCCGACCGAATACCGGCCCCGTCGGGAATCGCTCCCAACCGAGCAGATCCCGCGTCGCCAACAGTCCCACGCTGTCGTTCGGATCCGCCGGGTACACCGTGTCCCCCGCGCGCGCGTCGGAGCCGTCCAACCCGTGCACCGTCGCGTAGAGCAGCAGCGTCCCGTTGCGCTCCACCAGGAACGGCGCCCCGATGCGATCCACCTCGCGCCACAGCACCGGATCCTCGAACCCCGAGGGAACCAGCCAGGAGCGCACGCTCGCGAGCCCGTCGGCACCGATCGACGCGATCCCGATCGCCTGTCCGCGAGCCGCCTCGTAGGCCACCACCACCCCCGAGTCGGTCACCACCGCGCCCGGCGACCCGACCCACCCGCCTTC
>JAKLDZ010000715.1 GCA_022703255.1 Myxococcota bacterium
CCGGATGTTGTTGCGGTGAAGGTTAACTGTGGACGTGGACAGCTTCATCAGGGCTCCGATCTCCTTGGACGTCTTCCCCTTCTTAATGAAGTTCGCTATGTGGAGCTCCTTAAATGTCAGGCACGCATCCGCCTTGATCCGGCTCAGGAAGGGGGAAGTGAGCGTCCGCAGGTTCTCCTGCAGATGCTGAACGTGCACCTGCGCCTGCTTCGTGAGCGCAGTGCCCTTGAGCCGCTCGATACAGGGCATGATGAGGTCGTCGACGTTGGTCATGATCCGGCGCTCGATCTCTTTTCGATCGGCTTCGCGCTGCTCGAGAAGCGTTCGCAGGGTGATGTTGAACGCCTCGAGTTTGACGGCGCGCCGCTTCAACTCCTTTTCGCGGGCCCGCAATTCCCTTTCGGCTTTCTTGCGCTCCGCAATGTCCGCCGCGAGATCCCGATTGAGCAGGGCGATCTTCCGGGTCCGCTCGAGGACGCGCTGCTCGAGAAGCTCGCGCGAAGCCTGCAGCTGCTCCTCCAGCTCCTTGTGGCTCGTCATGTCCAGGAAGTAGCCTTCGTAATACGCGGTCTTCCCGCCGGCATTGCGCACGGCGTGCATGCTCACATAGCCCCACCCCCGGGAGCCGTCCCTCCGGAGGAACCGGAACTCGAACTGCGCATGCCCCCGGGCCTCGACCTGGCGAAGGATCCTCCCCCGCTGGTTCCGGTCCGCATAAATCTGCCGGTACACCGCCTTGATGTTCCGCTTCATCTCCTCGGGCGACCGGTAGCCGAACAGCTTCGCGAGCGCCGGGTTGACGTTGAGTACCCGCCCCGACACGGATGTCTGGAAAATGCCCTCGCCGGCGTTGTCGAAGAGGCTCCCGTACTGCTCCTCGAGGCTGATCGGGGCGGAAGCCCCGGAAGGGTTCTGCAGCGGATCCCTCATCGAAATCACTCCGCGCCGATTCACAGAGCCCCGCCCCCCAGCGCCTTGTAGAGCATCACCAGGTTGGCGTGGCGGGCCAGGCGGACGGCAATGAGCCCTTGCTGCGCGCCGTAGAGCGAGCGCTGCGCGTCCAGGACACGCAGGTAGCTGTCGATCCCCCTCGTGTAGCGAGCGTCGGAGAGACGATAGCTGACCTCAGAGGCCTCCACGAGCGACTGCTGGGCCTGGAGCTGTTCCCCGAGGGTTGCGCGCTGGGCCAGCGCGTCGGCCACTTCCCGGAACCCCGCCTGGATCGCCTTCTCGTACTGGGCGACGGCGATCTCCCGGTCCACCTTCGTCACGTCGTAGGCCGCCCACGAGCGGGCATCGAAGATCGGGACGACGATCTGCGGCACGAACGCCCAGGTCCCGGTGCCGGAGCCGAAGAGGCCGGAGAGCTGATCGCTGGTCGTCCCGATGCTCGTGGTGAGCGTGATGCGGGGAAAGAGGGCCGCCCGCGCCGCGCCGATGTTCGCGTGCGCCGCCCGGAGCTGATGCTCGGCCGCCACGATGTCCGGGCGACGCTGCAGCGCCTCGGAGGGCAGGCCGGGCGTGAAATCCCTGGGCGCCGTCACGTCGCTCAGCGCATCGGGCAGGAGGCCCGCCGGGATGGGGGAGCCGACCAGCAGGGTCAGGGCGTTCTCGTCGAGGGCCACCTGGCTTGTGTACCGGGCGATGTCGACCCGCGCCGCGTCCATCCGGGTCTGGGCCTGGCGGAGGTCGAGATCGGAGGAGGCGCCCACCTCGGCGCGCCGCCGGATCATCTCGTAGGTCTCCTGCTGGGTCTCGAGGGTCGACTGCGCGAGCCCGAGACTCTCG
>JAKLDZ010000716.1 GCA_022703255.1 Myxococcota bacterium
CTTGACTACGCGGGACGGCAGGTCGAGTACAACTCCACCAGAGGTGAAGATCACAGAGCCAGCTCTGCGAAGGAGGAAACAGTGTCGCGTCGCGCAGCCAGAAAGATGCCCAAGCCGTCCGCCATACCGCATCGGCTCGATACCAGCTTTCTGAGAGCCCGCCCGTGGATCGCCCGGCAGGTAGGCAAGGCCCCGGGCCTCGCGTTGTTCTGGAAGGCTGGCCCGGCCGACTCCCGGTTGGGCATGCTCTGGATTCTCACCGTCTGCTCCGATCCGCTCTGCCCTTGCAGGGACGTCAAGGTGGAGGCGAGGAGCGTTCCCGACTCCCTCGCCTACGTGAAGGTGATCGGCGATCACACGGAGCTGGCGTCGATTCCCGATCCGGGCGCGCATGAGGGCCCTGCGGCCAGATCGGAGGCGCTGGCCTTCCTCAACATCGACATCGATACCGGTGCCATCTCCCCGGCCGATCAACGCACGCCCGATGCGGAGCTCCTGGCCTGGGCGCGGGCAGAGATCGACGCGGAGCTGCTGGCTCACTTGAGGGCGGCCTGGAGAGCGGCGAAGGGGATGGAGCCCGTGGAGGCGAAGTCCCCGATCTTCATTTGACATCGGGCGCGCCGCCGATCCCGCTCTCCACGCGAGGCGCTTCTCCCCCGCAACGGTGAGGTCAGAAGAGCGGCACGGGGTTGTCCGGCATGGGAAGCGCCGGCAACGTGCCCGCTTCGTGCTCCACCTCCGGAACCGTCAGCGCGTCCATCGCTCCCGCGTCGTCCTCCTCCGCATCCACACCCGCATCTTCCACCGCCGTCTCCGACGGCTCCGTGCCCGGCAGGAAGTACTCGACCAGCGCGTTTTCCTGCCCCTCCCACGCACGCAGTCCGGTGTCGGGATCGATCGACACCGTCACCAGCCCCTTGGGCCTCGGGAACTCGGTCGGCGGCTTGCCCTCGTGCGCCGCGCGCATGAACTGCACCCACGCAGGAAGCGCCGCCGTCGACCCTGCTTCGGTCCTGCCCAGCGGCGACGAGTCGTCGAAGCCCACCCACACCGACGTCGCGATGTCCGTCGTGAACCCTACGAACCACGCGTCCTTCGCCTCGTTGCTCGTGCCCGTCTTGCCCGCTACCGGTCTGCCCAGCGACTTCGCCCGCTGCCCGGTCCCGTGATCCACCACCGAGGTCATCATGCTCGTGATGAGGTAGGCCTCCTCTTCGTCCATCACCCTGCGCGAAGGGGGAGCGCCGGGGAGCGGCACGTCCTTGCCCGAGGCGTCCTGGATCCGGAGGATGAACCGCGGCGTGTCGTAGGTCCCAGCCGCCGCGAACGTCGCGTACACGTTCGCCATCTCGAGCGGGCTCGCCTCGTACGCGCCGAGCGGCATCGACAGGTCCGCGCCGATGCCTCGGGGACCTCAGGCGTTTGCGCCCGCACGCCAAGCGCTCTCGCAGTTCGTCTCCACCATGCTTGCCAGCTCAGTTGCCGACGGCGGCTCGACGAAGTGAAACCTCGTCCTCCCTGGGCGCGGGCTAGCCATAGACGTTGTAACGCCCCATCCCAATGCGGGCATTCCACGTGACTGATGATCGCCTTGTTGGAAGCCCATCGCAAGCTGCCGCGTCGCTCGTCGCCGCCGGCAGCGGCCCGGATTTCGATAATAACATCTTTATCATCGTTCGGATCCTTAGGAGTTAAGGCTTCAATAAGACGAGTTTCGTTGATGGCAAGTGCCGATTCAGTTTTCTGGAGTTCTTCTTGAGCGAGCGCTGCAAGCT
>JAKLDZ010000717.1 GCA_022703255.1 Myxococcota bacterium
CAATTGCAGTTCCGCTCCGTGCCGGGTTGACCGCACCTCCCCGCATTCACACACGCCCGGTACGCTCCCACCGTCACTTCGGTCACGTCCATCTCGAACGTGCTCACCCGCACCTGGTGCACAGGCTTCTCGTCCGCGCCCCCATCATTCGACCCCATCATGAACACGCCCGCAGGAATCCGAACCATTCCCCTGGCAGAGACCGTAGGAGCAGGCGCTGGTGGAGCCGCTACGACGTTCGCCACGCACCCCCGCCTCGAAGTGCATCCCGCTCGCGCAGCTCGCATCCACGCTCGCCGCGCACTTGCTCCCGTCCCACTTCGATCCCGATGGGCACTCCACTCCGCCGAATGCCTTGCCCGTGTCCGGAAGGTCAGGGCTCTTCATCTCCGGCTTCGATGGACCACAGCCAGCCGCGACAAGCGCGGCGATCCCAACGATTCCCGCAATCCGCATGACCTGGAAGACTACCCGAAGCATCGCCGGCCACGCCAGATTCAGCGGTGGGGACGCGGCGGGGACGCGGCGGGGGATGCGACGGCCATGCTGTCGCATGGCTGTCTGGCGATGCCGGTGGCATCGCCTGCTCGGCTTTGCCGGTGGCAAAGCCCTACCAGAACCAACACCAGGACGCGGCACGCCATTCGTCGCCCTGGAATCGCATACCCATCGCTTCCAATCCCGGGACGACCGCACCCCGCAAATCCATTCCCGCGAATCCATCCCCCCCCGCGTCACCGCCCCCCGCGTCCTCGTTCTGCGCGCGCGTGCGCGTCGCTACTGGTTGGCGGCCCTCGGCGTCGGCGGCCCCTGCGCGAAGTCCGCGGAGTTGTTGTCCGTATCGACGCCGTCGGGCTTGCGCCCCACGGACATGCCGAGCTGCGGCGCCGGAGCGGGTGAGCCGTCCACGTAGGCGTTCTTCGCCGTGCCCCACCCCATCATGTCGAGCGTCTTCTGGCCCCGCTTCAGGCCGAGGCCTCCTCCCTCCAGCGGCAGGGAAGCCCCCGCGTACTGGAAGTCCGGGGCGCCGGGACCGTACTTCGATCCCCCCACGACGAAGTACTGCTTCGGCTTCAGGGTCTGCCCCGAGATCGCCGTCCAGAGGATCTGGTCCTGCGTTCCGCTCGCGGTCCGGAAGTACAGCGAGACGTCGTCGAGCGGGATCGCGCATCCCCCGGGGTTGAACAGCTCGACGTACTCGTTGTCCGGATCGTCGGTGCCGTCGGGCTTGACCTCGTTGATCACCGGGATCGCGTCGCAGGTGGCAGCATCGGTGCCCGCATCGGGCGACGCCTGATCCACCGGGGAATCCGCTCCCGTCTCGTCCGTCGCCCCCTCTGCGGCCCCGTCGGTCCCGGTCGCCCCGTCCTCCGCGATCGCCGCATCGGTCTGCGCATCGGTGGAGGCATCCGGCCTGCGGCCGGGGATCGGGTCGATATCGGTGGGGTTCGCGCACCCCGGGGCCGACGCGGACAACGCGAGGGCTGCGAGAGCGGAGAGGCAGACCGCGGGGAGGACAGAGGAAGGTCGAAGCATGGGACGACCTCGCAGCAGAGGCTCGAGAAGGGCGATTGGAGAAAACCTATCACGCGCGGACGTACCCCTCATCTTTTTGACCTTGGCCCGGGATCGCGGCAGGCTAGCGGTGCAGATCCCAGGCGTCCCCCGTCCGGACGGGACGGTTCGCCCCCCGGACCCTACGCGGGCCGCCCAAGGGATCGCCCTCGAGTTCGTCGATTCGGTTATACTCGTCGCGCCTCACGTCAGGCGG
>JAKLDZ010000718.1 GCA_022703255.1 Myxococcota bacterium
TAGCGCCACCAAGGAGTTGAACACCTTGAACGTTGAGGCTGGCAGGAAGCCTTTATGCTCACGCACGGTGTCGGACACCTCGAAGCGGAAGCTGTCCGGTTCCCATAACACGAACACCCCGGAGCAGCCGCTATCCGCGATCACCTGTGGGACAGCCCGCCCGGAGGCAACGTCAGGGACATCACCGACGAGGGATTGCGTCGTTACCCGAACGATCCAGGGCTCGTCGACGCGCGCGAGCGGGCCGCGTCCGAGCTCACCTCGACGGCGCTGGGGCGCAAGTACTCCGGGGATCTCGAAGGAGCGCTGCGTCTGGCCCGCCTCGCGGTCGAGCTCGACCCCAGCGCCACGACCGCGCAGCGGCTCGTGGCCGAGCTGGAAACGCTCATGGCCCCGCCCAGCGTCGCCTCCGTCCCCTCGGCTTCGGCACCCGCGGTTCCACCCCTGGTTCCACCGAAAGGGCCGCGCGCATCGACACCGAGCCGGCCCCCCGCCTCGGCCGCCACGCAGCCGCTGGCGCCGCCGCCTCCGCCACCATCGACGTCGCCGGGGCGTTGGCTATGATCTGCTGGAGGCTCGTGATCCAGGGAATGCAGACGCATTGCGCGGCTCGCCTCCTCGTGAAGACGGGAGGGTGCACGCGTGCGTCCTCGCGCGGCGCGCTGTTGGCCGGCATCGCGATCGCCTCCTCGGCTCTTCTGGCCTCCGCCCCCGCGGCCGCCCAGGACACTGCGCGCGAGCGCGCAGCCGCCGCGGCCAGGACGTTCGAGCGTCCTCACACGCAGGCCGAGCTCGGAATCGGGATGCTGACGCTCCCCACTTCGGAGTTCTGCTTCACGGCCCCGCAGACGTGTACCCGAGGAGACGCCAGTCCCTTGGGCTACATCACGATGCTCTATCATCCCAATGGCGACTGGGCGTTCGGTGCGGGGGCGTCCCTCGGGCTGCCGGCAGGGTCCGACTCTCCGGCCGACGCGCCTTCGATCGATCGCAGCCACACGCGAAGCTATCTGATGTTCGACGGGGTAGCGCGGTACTACGCGTTGCGGCTCGGGTGGCTGGAGGGCTGGGTAGGTGGGACGCTCGGGATGGTGGTCGTCAACGACATGTACACCAACGATCGCACCGACCCGAGCGCACCGATCCTGGGGCCGAAGGGGGTGACGCTGCGCAGCGAGGGGATCAGCGCCGGGATCGCGATGGGGTTGGGGTGGACGTTCGCGCGGGACTGGTCGGTCGAAGGGATGCTGCGCACGGCCTGGTGGCGGTTGCCGCCGGAGCCGTTGCGGGCCCCGACCGGTGACAACGCCACGCTGACCGGGCAAGTCGCGATGTTCTCGCTGGGAGTCGCGATCGCGTACCGCATCGGGCTCTGATCGCGCTTCGAACTACCGCTCGCGCTGGGGACTGATACCCTCACAAGATGCGGCGTCCTCTCCTTTCCCTCGGCTGCCTCGCGATCCTTGCGCTCTTCGCTTCGGCCTGCCTCGGCGAAGACCCGTCGACGGACCTCACGCCCCCGGAGGGCGAAGGGGGTGCGGCCGGAGCTGCGGGCGAATCGGGAGGGAACGGGGGCGAGGCAGGGACTGCGGGCTCCACGCAGTCCGGGGGCGCGGCGGGGAGCGCCGGGGTTGGCGGCGCAGCGGGCGGCTCGAGCGGCGCGGGAGGCTCGGCCGGTGGAGCGGCAGGGGGTGGAACCGGGGGCTTCGGAGGTGTGGCGGGCTACGGCGCGCCCCCGGAG
>JAKLDZ010000719.1 GCA_022703255.1 Myxococcota bacterium
GTCACCTTGTCACGTTGTTACCTTGTTACGTCAGTCATACTTCACAAGCTCATATGGCAGCGCGACCGGCTTGTCGCTCAGCAGCGCGACCAGGGCCTGCCAGAGCGTGTCCGCCGGGGGCGGGCAGCCGGGCAGGTACAGATCGACATCGATCTCGGAGTCGACGGGTCTGACGCCTTCGTCAAGGAGCTTGGGGACGCCCTGGTCGGGGACGAACTTGGTGGTCGTGGTCGGGTTGGCGAGGAAGGCGGACTCCTGCAACTCGCGCTGGGTGTGGGCGTAGCCCGAGCCCTGCGGCCCCCCGAAGACCGCGCACACGCCGAAGGCGAGGATGGCGTCGCAGGACCTGCGCATCTCGTGGGCGCACTCGACGTCGTGGTCGGTGCGCAACGCGCCGGTGACGACTCCGAGCTTCGCCTTGGGATAGCCCTTGACGTCGGCCAGGATGGGAAGCCGCACGATCTCGACGGCGTCGAGGATCTTGAGGAGCTTCTCGTGCATGTCGACGACGGCGAGCTCACAGCCGGAGCAGCCGGAGAGCCATTCGAACGAAACGGGGACCTTGCTCATGGTGCCTGCTCCTCCCAGACGAGTTCCTTGAGGCTGGCGCTCTCGCCTGCGTGGATGACGTCGAGCTCAGCCCGTTTGCCGGTGATCTTCTGGAAGAATCCGCAGAACAGGCCGTGGTTCATCAGGCACAGGGACTGCTTCTGCTCGTGGCTGTAGCGGAACAGCGCGCAGCGCACCATGCAGTTGCGGAATACGAGCTTGAGCACCGCCTTGCCGTCACGGTGCTCGATCAAGTCGGCGGATGCAGCCGGCTTCCACACCTCGAACGGCCAGTCGATCCCCTTCTTGGCGAGCTCCTTGCGCAGGATGTCGAGGGCGGCGATCGGATCGACGGACTTGTCGCCGACCTCGGATCTCGACCCCACGGTCCTGCCTGCGCGGAAGGTGATGGTCGACGCTCCACGCCCCAGCGTGTGCTCGAGTCCGTGCGACAGCGAGGCCATCAACACCATGAGCCCCTGAAGCTCCCCTTTCATTCGTTCCGCTTCATCCATCCCGCACCTCCGCGATCCGGTCGGTCAACGTCCCTGCTCCTCGAGCTGTCGTTTGAGCTTGCGCACATTGCTGACGTACAAGCGATTCGTCGGGTCCAGCTCCAGCGCCCGCGACCAGCACTCGAGAGCGCCGGTCGAGTCGTGTCCGCGCAGCTTCTCGAGCCCCTCCTCGAACAAGGCGCGCGCACGCGCTTCGGGCGACAGGAGCTCGGGGCGACCGCGGTCCGTGCGCCCCACGGCATCGGTGCGTCGGATCCTGCCGACGACCGCGTCCCAGTCGTGTCCCGCCGCGGGTTTGTCCTTGGGTGGTTCAGGTGCGACAGGAGGCGGGATGCTGGACTCTTGCAAAGCACGCGCGCGACGCGTCGCGAGGTCCCAGGCGTGGGTGGGCGGCGAGCGCACAGCTTCGGGAGGGCGCGATTCCGCGGCGGCGGGCATCTCACTCGCAGCGCGCTTTCTCTGAGGCGATGCGTCGACCGTCAGGGCAGCGGCGGGCTCGCCGCCCGGTGCTACGGAAGGGGCTTCGGGGGCGATGGACCACGAGGCGTCGAATCCATCGGCCGAGGCAGGGCCCGCAAGCTGCAGCGGGCTTGAACCGTGCGCGGGCACCGAGCGCGATGATGGAGGG
>JAKLDZ010000072.1 GCA_022703255.1 Myxococcota bacterium
GGAGGAAGACGACGATGGTGACGAGGAAGTCGATGAAGGGGGTGAGGTTGAGGGAGGCGTTCGTGCTACGCGCTCCGTGACCGGAGACCTTCTTCTGGACGTACTTGAGGGGCACCCCGTGAAGGAGACGACGTCCCGGGACGTGGATCATCTCGTGGTGGAAGTGCCGGCGCGGTTTGGCAGACATCGGCAGACCTCCTACCTGGCAGAGAAGGTGACGGTGTAGGACGTGAGTTCCTCGCACTTGAACGTACGCTTCGGGGTGTAGATGGCATCGATCACGGCGACGAGATCGCTGAAGGGCGTTCGGTTGTCGACGGAGATGATGGCCTGATCCTGTTTGGGGTCGTTGTCGTTTTTGTGGCTGCCGTAGGTGTTCCACTCCTCGCCGATCTTGGTAGCCAGATCGGGGTAGCGGACTTGTTTGTCACCGCCAGAACCACTTTCGACAGGTTGACGACGGACTTCGGAGGTGTTGTGGACCGTGGCGCCGGACTTCCAGATGAGGACGAACTTGTCGTCCTGCTTCATCTCCACGGTGAGCATCTTCTCGGGTTCCACCTTCTCGACGTCCTGATCGGGACGCGGCGGGCTGGGCACCTGGGCGTTCGCATTGATGCGCGCCATCTGCGACCAGACTGCCGTGATGAGCAGGAAGCTGATGCAGCAGACCAGCAGGTCGATCATCGGCACGAGATTGATCTCGGCGTCGGTCGCCCTTCGTCCACCTTTCGAGCCTTCTACGCTAACGCCACCCATGGCTACTCCTCACAGCAAGGTTGCAACAGCGGCGCAATCACGCGGCCTGCACGCCCTGGAGGTTGACCTTCTGACGATTGGCGATGACGAGGTTCAGCACCTGGACGGAAGCCTCGTTGATGTCGTCCTCGAGCTGCTGGGTCTTGCCGTTGAGGACGGCGTACCCCATGAGGCCGATGAGCGCGACGCCGAGGCCGAAGGCGGTGCAGTTCATGGCTTCGGAGATGCCTTCAGCGAGGATGCGTGCCTTCTGGGAGGGGTCGACGGACTCGCCGCCGACGGCGCCGAAGGACTTGATCAGGCCGGAGACGGTGCCGAGCAGGCCGGAGAGCATCGAGAGGTTCGCGAGGAGCGCGAGGTAGCCGGTGCGCACGGAGATGCGGGGCATCTCGCGGAGGGCGGCCTCGTCCATGGCGGCCTGGACTTCCTCGTCGGGGCGGTTGACCTTCACGAGGCCGGCCTGGACGATGCGCGCCAGGGGCGCGTTCGCGGCCGAGCACATCTTGATGGCCTTGGCGATGTCGCCCGCGAGGATGCACTTCTGCATCGAGGCGAGGAACATGTTCTTGTTGATCGACGACTGGGAGTACAGGACGATCGCGCGTTCGACGATGATGCCGATGGTGATGATCGACCAGACAACGATCGGGTACATGCCCCAGCCACCATCATTGAAGTGCTTCCAGAGACCGCTCATCTGTCATTCCTCCTCAGAACCGTTGTGACCTCCGAGCGCCGCTGTCCTGCTGCACACCGAAGCCACACACTGCCGCACCGTGAGACCCATCCGACCGCCGTCGCCTGTCCGAAGTTCTTGTCGTGTACCCTCGTGAGGTCGCGGAATGCCGGAATAGGCCCATGCCAATGCGGGGCATAATGGTCGGCGCCCTCGCGGTTCGTCAAGACGGATCCTCGACGGAGCACGATCTTCGCATCGGACCGGAAAGTTGCACCCGAAGGGCATCGCCCGGGGCCGCACGCATACGCCGCTCCCCAGAGCGCCCTCCCCCTTCCGTCGCCCTTGCGTTGCCCCGCGCGCGCCGTCTATAGTCCGTCCGCTGTTCGACGCGCGAGCCGGCATCCGCCTTCCCACTGCGCGTCCCGAGCTGGTTCCAAGAAAGGAGTTCTCAGGATGCGTCTTCTGCTGTTGGTGGCCGCCACGCAGGCGCAGTCAGGTGGTGGTGAGAGCGGGTTCATGGCCGCGTTCAAGGACAGCCCGTACTTTCTCATCCTCAATATGATCGTGTCCGTCGTCGTCGTTACCGTCGTCGTCGAACGCCTCATCTTCCAGCTCACGAAGTACCGCGTGAACTCCAAGGAGTTCTTCGCCCAGATCAAGAAGCTCGTCGCCGCGAACAACATCGACCGCGCGATCAAGCTCTGCGAGGCCAGCGACTACCCGATCCTGCAGCTCGTCAAGGCCGGGCTCACGCACGCCAACAAGAGCGCCGACGAGATCGACGCCGCGCTGAGCGAGCGCTACGGCGAGCTCAAGCCCGCCATCGAGCGACGCATCGGCTGGCTCTGGTCTCTCGCCAACATCGCCACCCTCGTCGGCCTCCTCGGCACCGTCGTCGGCCTCATCCACACCTTCGCCGCCGTCGCCGCCCAGGGCCTCTCCCAGGCCGACAAGCAGCGCGTGCTCGCCAACGGCATCGCCGAAGCCATGTACAACACCGCCTTCGGCCTCGGCATCGCCGTCACCTGCATGATCTGCCACCTGTACCTCAACACCAAGGCCAAGAAGCTCCAGCACGACCTCGAAGGCACCATGGAGAGGGTCTTCAACCTCCTCGCCATCACGCACAAGGCCTCCGGGTACTGATTCCGGCTCGAGGACGCGTCCATGGCCGAAGCGAAACTCAGCGCCGCGCAACGCTCCAAGATCCGACGGCTCTCCGTCCCTGCGGAGATGTCTCCGGAAGACGAGGCGGGGGAGATCAACATCGTCCCCTTCCTCGACATGATCATCAACATCCTGATGTTCGTGCTCGCCACCGTCGCGGTCGTCTTCACCTCCACCATCGAGACCAGCCCCCCCTCCTCCGGCGGCGGCAAGGTGCGCGTCGAAAGAACCACCCCCTCCCTCAACCTCACCCTCGTCATCACCAACGACGGCGCCACCTTCAAGGCCTCCGGCGGCAACATCTCCACGGGCTGCGATAGCGTCGGCGCCGGCATGACCTTCCCCTCCAAGGGCAAGGATGCCTCCGGCGAGCCCGTACTCGACGCCGACGCCATCACCGCCTGCGCGCGAAAGCTCAAGGACTCCTCCCCGGACTTCAAGGAGGAGACCCAGATCCGGATCACCGCGAGCAACGGCATCAGCTATCGCAAGGTGATCGAATGCATCGACGCCGTCCGCAAGGACAAGAGCGGCAATGACCTGTTCCCTGACGTGCTGTTCGGCGTTCCCCGCTGAACCGAGGACCTCGTGATGGCAGCTGCTCCCAAGTCTCCCGCCACGTCCAGCACGGCCCTGTACAAGACCGCCTTGCGCAAGGCCAAGCGCAAGAACGAGGTCGAGGCCGAGGTCAACTACCTCAACATCACCGCCATGCTCGACATGATGACCATCATCCTCGTCTTCCTCCTGAAGACGATGGCGTCGTCGAGCGCATCCCTCCCCCAGTCCAAAGACCTCACCCTCCCCAGCTCCGTCCTCGCCGCCGAACCCCACCAGGAAGGCGTCGCGGTCGTCGTCACCAAGTCCCAGATCCTCGTCGGTGACGACCCCAACCCCGTCGTCGTCCTGCCCACGCGCGAGTCCCTCGCGCAGTCCGGCCTCGATGCCAAGTACAAAAAGGCGGGCATCAACGACCTGCACATCGTGCCCCTCGCCAACGCCCTGCTCGCCGTCCGCGAGACCGACAAGCAGATCCGCCTCGCCAAGGGCCAGGACCCCAACAGCTCCGAGGCCATCGTCATCGTCGACGAGAGCACCCCCTACCGTCTGCTGATGGAAGTGCTCTTCACCCTCGGACAGAGCAGCTTCGGCAAGTATCACCTCATGGTCCTGCAGGCGAAGAAGACCTGACCCGCCCCTCGGCCATCTCGGCCTTGCCCTCCCAGCTTGCATCGTGCTACTCGCGCCAGCGAGGCCCCGTGGCTCGCCCTCGCGCGCGTCCGCCTGCGCACGACCCGATCCCTGTCGCCCCGCACCATGACCGAGTTCGGCTTGACGCTGACCCTGTGCCTGCTCGCCGTCGCGCTGACGGCGGTGCTCGCTCGTGCGCGCTCGCTGCCTCCGCCTCCACGCCCCCTCAAGGAATCCGCCGACACCATCCGCGTCGGAGTCTCCGCGTTCGCTCGCTCCCACGCGCGTGTCCTGCTCATCCTCGCGATCCTCGCGGCCTTCGTCCTGTTCGTGACCTACGCGTTCGTTCGTCCCTCGCGCCCTTCCGATGCACTTGCTTCGGGTCACGAACTGGCTGCTTGGACCGCTGCGTCCTTCCTCTTCGGCGCGCTCCTGCCGGCGGTCGTGCTCCCGCTCGCCGCGCGCTTCTCGCTCTCGGTCTGCGCGCCGCTCGCATCGCCCACGCGATCGGCCACGCCGCAGTCGCTCCCCACGGCGCTGCGCGCGTGTGCGTCTTCGGGCCTCGTGGCGGTCGCGCTGCCCACGGCGACGCTGTCGGTCCTCGCGCTCGCAGGGTGGTGGCGCCTTGGCGGATTCTCCTCTGCTCCGGCCGCCGATGCCCCCTGGAAGCTCATCCTGCTGCTGCTGGGATTCCCCGTCGGCGCCGCGCTCGCGGGCTGGACCGCGCGCGTGATGGGCGGAGTCTTCTCGGGCGCCGCGCGCATGGGAGCCACCCTCGGCGCCGTCCCGGTCCCTGCCGAACACCCCAAGAATCCTGCCTGGCTTGCGCGCCAGACCGCGGAGGCCCTCCTCGAAGGGGCGTCGCCGGCGGTCGACACGGTCACCACCATCGCGGGCACCCTGGCCGGGGCGATGATCGTCTCCGCGGACTTCTGGCGCGCCAACGCGTCCCGCCTCGGCGCCTCCCTCGGCGTCGTCATGCTCGCCCCCATGCTCCTCGCCTTCGGCCTCGTCGCCTCCGCCGTCGGCGTGCTCTCGGTGCGTTGGGACCCCTCGGAACGCCCGGAAGCCGCCTTCGATCGCGGCATGGGGACGACGCTTCTGCTGACCCTCGCGGGACAGCTCGCGTGCACGCGTTGGGTGCTGGATTCCTGGTGGCTCCCCGCCTTCGGCGCATGCGTTTCGGGTCTGCTGGCAGTCGTGCTCTCCACGCTCGCGCTGCGTCTCACGGCCCGCCACGATCGCGCCAACGCCGCGGCGTCGAGTGCGACGGTCAAGCTCGGAGCCGGGCCCTGGCTCATCACGGGGTTGGCGCGGGGAACCGAACGCGGCGTGCTGGTGGTGACAGCGATCGCGGTCCCGCTGCTGACGGGATGGTTCTGGGGTGCGAGAACGGGGCTGGCAGGAGGGGGCGCGTTTGGGGTCGCGTGTGCGGCTGCGGCGATGCTCGGTCCCGCGGCCTACGCGGTAGCGGTGCGCACGTCGAGCGCGTGTTCCTACAGTTCCGCCTCGCTGGCGTTGGTTCATTCTGCGGGAGCCGAGGGAGCCGAGCGGGCGGCACGCCTGACGGAGCTCGGGGGAGCGGCGCGAAGGTGCGGATTCGCGCAGGCGATCCAGTCAGCGCTGGCCCTGCTGGTGAGCTGTCTGCTGGGGTGGCTCACGCTGGCGGGGCCGGCTGCGGCGGCGTCTGCTGCGCCGGGACCTGTGGTTCTGGGGTTGGCTGTGCTGGTTGCGATCTGCGCGATGGTTTGGTTCGGGTCACGAGCGATGGGGGCGGTAATCCGCGCAGCGGCGCCGGTGATCCGGGACATCCGGACGCACCTGCTCACGGGGGCGCCGCGGCAGGAGGGGGACGCGCTGCAGTTCGAGGAGGGGTACGACCCGGAGCATGCGTCCTGCCACGCGATGGTCCTTCACGAGGCGCAGCGCCAAGCGTTGCCGGTAGGGCTGCTGGGCCTGGGGGTCGGGATGGCGGTCGAGGTCGCGCTTCACGGCGTGTCCATCGGATTCGGCGTGGGGACAGCGACCCAGGTCGTGGCGGTGGGGGTCGCGGGGGCGGCCTGCGCCGGGCTGGTCCTGTCGTTCGCCGCGGACAGCTCGGCGTCGGTCTGGTCACTTTTCTGTCGAGGATTCGTCCCGCGGTTGAAGTACGCGGTTGACGACGCCGCAAATCCGGCGAACACTTCTCGTCTAGGCGCGGCGATCGTGAGCGACACCGTGGGGGTATCGTTCGAGGCGATGGCAGCCCCATCGCTCCAAGCACTCGTCAAGGTGCTTGCGACGGTCACCCTGGTGGTCGCCCCGCTCTTCCAATGAGAGACGCCCGTGCGTCGCGCCGACGCATCGCGGGCGCTCTGATGTGAGGCCTGGGTTGTCCTCTCCCCTATCGGATGCACTTTCCACTCTGAGTGACCGTGGTCTTCGCCGTCTTCTCGGCGCTCGCACCTTCCTGCGCGGACTCGACTATGCCCGACGCAAGGTGGTCGAGGAAGTCGACGTCGGCCTCGCCTCCGCGCAAGGACGCGTGCGCGGTTCCGAAGCCGAGCCGTACTCCGTCCGCGTGGACCTCACCCCCGACGGCATCAAGTCCGAGTGCTCGTGTCCGGCCTTCGCCAAGGCCGGACAGCACTGCAAGCACGTTGCCGCGCTGCTGATCACCGTACGCGATCAGGCCCGCGGCTCCGCCCCACGCCGTCCAGTCCCGGCTGCCCCCAGCGTCGCGACACCCCTCGTCGGGGGCGAGTCCAAGTCCCGTCGCCGCGATCGACGACGTCGTTCGACTGTGATGCACGGGTTGCCTCCGCAGGTCGGGAGCGTTCCCGAGCCGGATGCCGTGGCGAGCCAGACCGGCATGGGAGCCTGGCTTCCGCCGGAGGGGGTCAGCCAACCGCGGTCGCTCGAGTACCGCATGCACGTGCGTCAGGGTGCGATCACGGTCACGATCCTCGACACCGAGGCGCGTGTGCCGCTGCTCCCCTCGCACGCGCTCGCGTGGCAGGCGCTGCAGCCCACCAAGGACCGCGAGCCGCTGCGCCTGCTCGCCCGCTTCGAAAGCGGCAACCCGCGGCATCCCGCGGTCGACGTCCGCGGCGAAGACGTCGCCGAGCTGCTCCCGCTGCTCCGGGACCGTCGTGTGCTGCTCGAGCCCGCGCTGATGCAGCTGCGGTTCTCCGACGACGCGCTGCGCCCGCGGTTCGATCTCGAGCTCGACGACAACGCGATCGTGGTCAAGGCGAGCTTCGAGCGCATCAACGACAAGCGCCGTTTCCAGCTATCGCAGGGTGGGTGGTTCGAGGGAGCTCCGGGGTGGCAGATCGACACGTCCAACGGCGTGGCTCACCCGCTGCACCGGCGCGTGTCGCCGGCGGCGTTGCGCAGGCTCGTGCGTTCGCCGGCGATCGCGGAACCGATCACGAGGATCGGCGATTTGATCATGACGGGGCTGCCGAAGGTTGCGCTGGAAGTGGGCGCGGATCTCCCCGACCTCGATCAGATCGCGCAGGTCATGGATCTGGAGCCTTCGTTC
This sequence comes from Myxococcota bacterium, assembly GCA_022703255.1. GTDB lineage: Bacteria > Myxococcota_A > Polyangia > Polyangiales > Polyangiaceae > JACRCQ01. Next base: position 7,323 of record JAKLDZ010000072.1, read on the forward strand.
CGCATGCACGCGCAGGGCGAGCTCGTCCACGCGGCCGTCGCTCTGTACGTGAGCTACGGCGAGCAGGAGATGCTGGTTCCCTCGGGTGCGCTCGGCCCTCCGGTCCTGATCCAGCCTCCGGACAGCCACAACCCGCGCATCCGGTGCTACCGGTGCGACATCGCTGCGCAGCAGGAAGCCGTAGGCAAGCTGCTGGAGCTGGGGCTGCACCCCGACGAGTCCGGCGAGCTGTTCGTGGCGGACGGCGATCAGGCGATACGGTTCTGGTCGGACGGGATAGCGACGCTTCCGGAGACGTGGAGCCTCTATGTGCCCGACGATCTGGTGGACACGCAGATCCGCGGGAACACGGTGGTGCCCCACGGCCGGATCTCCTCGGGCATGGACTGGCTGAGCGTGAAGCTCTCGTTCGAGAGCGAGGGCGTCACGGTGCCTCGCGACGAGATCGCGCGCTGCCTGGCGATGGGGCAGAAGTTCGTGAAGCTCGAGGATGGCTCCTACGCGAAGATCGACGCCGAGCAGATCAAGGCGGTGTTGGAGCGCGAGGTGGAGCTCATGACCGCGGGCCGCGGCGGCAAGCTTCCGCTCAGCCAGGCGGGACGCGTGCAAGAGCTCGAGCAGCTCCTCAAGTCGGTCGGCAAGTGCACCTCGACCCAGGGTGCCCGCAGCTTGTTCGAGAAGCTCGCGAACATCGACGAGATCGGCGCTGCCAAGAAGCCGCGCAACCTCAAGGCCAAGCTGCGTCCCTACCAGGAGCAGGGACTGTCCTGGCTCAAGTTCATCCATGACATCGGCGCCGGCGGCGTCCTCGCCGACGACATGGGACTCGGCAAGACCCTGCAGGCCATCGCCCTGTTCCTCCTCGTCAAGGCCGAAGCCAAGCGACTCTCCGCGCTCGTCGTCGCGCCAACCAGCGTCGTGCACAACTGGGCTCGCGAAATCCAGCGCTTCGGACCGTCACTCTCCGTCACCGTGTGGCACGGCGCCGATCGCAAGGAGCAGATCGACGAGCTCTCCAAGGCCGACGTGATCATCACCAGCTACGCGCTGCTGCGTCGCGACGTGGACATCCTGCGAGGGCTGGATCTGACCTACTGCTTGCTCGACGAGGCGCAGCAGATCAAGAACCCGATGAGTGCGACGGCGCAGGCGGCCAAGCGGATTCCGGCGGAGCGGAGGCTGGCCCTGACGGGCACGCCCATCGAGAACCGGCTCTCCGAGATCTGGTCCATTTTCGACTTCGTGAGCCCGAACCTGCTCGGCCCCCTCGACAAGTTCGAGGAGACCTTCAGCCGCCCCATCGATCAGGGAGACTCCAAGGCGGCGGCCCGTCTTCGCGCGATCATCCACCCGTTCATCCTCCGGCGCACCAAGCTCGAGGTCGCACGGGACCTGCCGGAGAAGATCGAAGACGACCGCATCTGCGAGCTCATGGGCGAGCAGAAGGCGCTCTACGCACAGGTCGCCCGGGAGGTCCGCGCACAGGTCATGGGAGAGGTCGAGCGCGTCGGAATGGCGCGCAGCCACATCCACATCCTCGCCGGCCTCACCCGTCTCCGCCAGGCCGCATGCGACCCGCGCCTGCTCGGCCTCCCCCGGGAGTTCAGCGACGAGGACTCCGGCAAGCTGCAGGCCGTGCGCGACCTGATGGAGGAGTGCGTCTCCGGCGGTCACAAGGTGCTGCTCTTCAGCCAGTTCGTCTCCATGCTGCACCTCATTCGAACCGCGCTGGATCGCGACGGCATCCGCTACGAGTACCTCGACGGCTCGACCAAGGATCGCGCCGAACGCGTCGAGCACTTCCAGACCGACCCGACGATCTCCGTGTTCCTGATCAGCCTCAAGGCAGGCGGGACCGGGCTGAACCTGACCGCCGCGGACACGGTGATCCACTTCGACCCCTGGTGGAACCCCGCGGTCGAGGACCAGGCGACCGACCGCGCCCACCGCATCGGCCAGACGCGGGTGGTCACGACGTACCGGCTGGTGGCCGAGGGCACGATCGAGGAGAAGATCCTGCAGCTCAAGGCGAAGAAGCGCGAGCTGGTCTCGGCAGTCCTGTCCGAGGACGCGGGGGGCGCCAAGAAGCTCACGCGTGCGGACCTCGACGATTTGTTCTCTGCGGACTGACCTCCCGGGCCACGCCATCCCCCACATCCCTCGTCTCGTGACGCGCCGCTCTCACCGGCTTGCATGCGTGCGTCATGGTTCGGAACACGAATGGATCGTGCGATCCATGGAACGAAAAAGGCGCGCAGCCTCGGGGCCGCGCGCCTTCGTGCGCTGCTGTCAGGAGCCGTCAGGTCACGGGAAGCAGGTCCCGAAGATGTGAATCTTGCCGGGAGCGCAGGTCTTCTCCCCTTCCGCCGGAGGCATCGCATACAGCGCCGAACCGGCCGCACCGCTGGCCCCGCTGCCGCTCGACCCCGAGTCGCCGCCGGTTCCGGAGGCGCCGCTGTAGCCGCTGTAGCCGCCCTGACCGGAGCCGCCCTTGCCTCCGGTGCCGCTCGAGCCACCGGTTCCCGACGAGCCGCCCTTGCCGCTCGAGCCGCCCTTGCCCGCTTCTTTCGCGTCGGTGCCGGTGTCGGCGACATCGGCCGACGCATCCCCGGTAGTGCCACCGGTGCTCGACAGGTCTGCCTCTTCCGGCGACGCGCACGCCAACGGAAGGACCGCAGACAGCGTGAACAAAGCAGCAGCACCCAGCAGCAAGTGTCGATAGCGGGGCTTGCGATTCATGCGCGGTTGCTCCTGAAGCAAGGTTGACGGTTCTCCCGTCCACCGGAACCTGTTGAAGTCACGCTACCACACCCCCCCCTTGCTGCAAATAGACTGACCTTCTGACCAGATCTTTCGTCGACCCATCGTCGTGACGTGAGCTGGCGAAGGGCATGGGGCGAGACCGGGCGGGCATCGGACCCTGTGCGGCGCATCGCTCAGAGCCTGAGCAGACGGCTGTCCGCGCCGGCGTAGGAGTACCTGCGCATGGAGATGTTCATCAGCAGGCCGAGGCCGATCATGTTGGTGAAGACCGAAGAGCCGCCGTAGGAGAACAGCGGCAGGGGGACACCGACGACGGGGAGGATGCCGCTGACCATGCCGAGGTTGAAGAAGCTCTGCCAGAAGATCATGGCGCCGACTCCGACGGCGAGCACGGCGCCGAAGCGGTTCTTGGCCTGGGAGGCGATGCGGATGGCCCAGAGGATGAGGAAGCCGTAGAGGCCGAACAGGACCATGGTGCCGAGGAATCCCCAGTCCTCGGCGAAGACCGGGAAGGGGAAGTCCGAGTACTGGTCGGGCAGGAACAGGTACTGGTTCTGCGTGCCCTTCATGTAGCCCTGGCCGAGGAACCCGCCGTTGCCGATGGCGATGCGCGCGTGGTGCGCGTGCCAGCCCGCTCCGCGAATGTCGGCTTCGGGGTTGAGGAACGAGGTCACCCGCATGCGCTGGTAGTCCTTGAGGCCGTAGTTCCAGACCAGGGGCAACGCGACGATGGCGGTGACGAAGATGGTGAGCAGGCTCTTCCACTGGATACGGGAGAGGCCGAGCACGGAGACGAGGATGAGGCCGAGGATGAGGGCGGTTCCGAGGTCCGGCTGCTTGAGCACGAGCAGCATGGGGACCGCGGCCAACGCCGCCGGTGCGGCGAGATCCCGCAGCGTGCGCCCCTCCGCGTGCGGGTCGTCGTGGATGTACTTCGCCAGAGCGATCGCGAGGCAGAGCTTCATGAACTCGCTCGGCTGGAAGCCGAAGGAACCGATGGGGATCCACCGTGCGGAGCCTCGGATGTCGCGCGCGAGCACGAGGACGAGGACGAGCATGACGAGTCCGCCGGCGTAGATGACGTAGGCGAAGCGCTCGATGTGACGGTAGTCGATGGAAGCGGCGGCGACGGCGAGGATGCCGCCGGCGACCATCCAGTAGATCTGGTTCAGGTACAGCTCGGTGAGCGCGGCCTTGGCGACGCTGGTAGCGCTGTAGAGGTTGACGATGCCGATGACGGCGATGAGGGTGGCGCAGATGAACAGCGGCCAGTCGAACCTGTCGCGCGCATGGAAGCCGTGCTCGTCGGCGTGGAGGCTCATGGGGTCCCCCGCGACGATGCAGGCGCTGCAGAGCCGGCGGCTGCGGCCTTCTTGGCTGCGCGTTCGGCCTTGAGCTTGTGGTAGGCGCGCATGACCTGCAGGGCGACGGGAGCGGCGACACGTCCGCCGGCACCGCCGTGCTCGATGAGGACGATGACAGCGATCTCCGGGGATTTCGACGGGGAGTACGATGCGAACCAGGCGTGGTCCCGGTTGAAGTACCAGACCCGCGAGTCGTCGGCGCCGAGGCCAACCGTCTGGTGCGACACCTGGGCCGTACCGGTCTTGCCGGCCGCGTCGACGTCGGCCAGCCGCTCGTTGTACGCGGTGCCCTTCTCCTCGTTCACCACGCCCCAGAGCCCCCGATGCACCAGGGCCATGTCCTCGGTGCGCAAGTTGATGCGGCGTCGCACGCGCGGGGACAGATCCTGCACGATGGTGCCGTCGGCGGTCTCGACCGAGTGCACGAGCTGCGGCTCGTAGAGGACTCCGCCGTTGGCGAGCGCAGCGTAGGACAGGGCGAGCTGCAGGGCGGTGACGGTGGTTGCGCCCTGTCCGATGGCGGCGTTGAGGGTGAAGCCGACGCGGAACTGCCCTTTGTAGTGCTGGGAGTACCAGGCGCGTGTGGGCATGCGGCCTTGGGATTCGACGTTGGTGCCGAGGCCGGTCTTCTGACCGAAGCCGAAGTCGAGGCCCGTGCGGGCGAGGCGGTCCAGGCCGATGGCCTCGCCGAGCTGGTAGAAGTAGACGTTGCAGGAGCGGGTGATGGCCTGCTCGAGGGCGACGGGGCCGTGCACGTGAGTGCACTTGAACATTCGCTTGCCGAACTGGTAATAGCCGCGGCAGTCGAACTGCTTGCGCGTGTCGATGAGGTTCTCGCGAAGCGCGGCCAGCGCCGTGAAGGGCTTGTACGTCGACCCGGGCGGATAGGCACCGCTCATCGTCTTGTCGAGGCTCGGCTGCAGAGGGTCGCTGAGCAGCCGGCGGTACGCCGACTTCAACGCCTGCACGCCGTTGCCGCCGGACAGCTCGTTGGGGTCGTACGACGGCTTGCTGATCATCCCCAGGATGCGTCCGGTGCGGACATCGACCACGACGGTCGCCCCGGCGAGGGCGCTGCGCATCGCCGTGTGGATCGCCTTCTGGATGTCGAAGTCGATCGTGAGGCGAAGGTCGCGTCCGGGGATCGGATCGAGACGTTTGGGATCGTCGATGAGCGCCATGGAGGCAGGATCGACATGGCGTCGACCCCTGGAGTCGACGACGACTTTCTCCCAGCCGCGTGTACCTCGGAGGTAGCTTTCCCAGCCGCGTTCGACGCCACCTGCGCCGCGCCGGTCGCCCTCCATGTAGCCGAGGGCACGCAGGCGCACGAGGGCATCGGAGTCGACTTCGGACATGTAGCCGAGCACGTGGGCGCCGAGCTCGGCGTGGGGGTAGTAGCGCACGGGAGCGGGGACGACGTCGACGCTTGGCAGCTCGGCGGCGTGGGTTTCGAGGGTGGCGACGAGGTCGCGGCTGACGTCTTCCTTGACGAGGATCTGCCAGTCCTTTCGGGGACCGGAGTCGCTCTTGAGGTCGAGGATGCGCTTCTGGATCCGCTCGCGCTCCTGGGCGTTGAGCTGCATGTAGCCAGCGAGGCGGGGCCAGACGCTGTTCATGTCGAGCTTCGAGGGGACGCAGTAGACGTTGTAGGAGGGGCGATTGGAGGCGAGGACGCGTCCGAGGCTGTCGCGCACGACGCCGCGGGTGGTCGCGAGGGTGACACGACGGATGATGTTTTCGCGGGCAAGGGCCCGGTATTCGTCGCCGTTGACGATCTGCATGTAGAACACGCGCGCGGTCAGGGCGAGGAAGGCGAACACGACGACGACGGCGAGCCACCTGGGGCGACGTCGGAACTCGCCCATGTCGGACCGGGAGACGAGCACGCTCATGGTGCAGCCCCGCGGGTGGCCGTGCCGGGAGCGGAAGCCGTGAAGGAGTGGATGCGGGAGGCGATGGCGAACACGGCCGGGGAGAAGATGGCGGTGCTGACGGCGTGGGGGAGGACGAGGGCGAGCATGTCACGGGAGCCGTGGGGGTTCCTGCCGAAGATGGCGAGGAGCACGAGGACCATGATGCTCTGGACGACGGAGAAGACGAGGGCGAGGGGGATCTGGGTGATGATGTGCTGGGCGGCGAGGCGGACGCCGGCGGCGCGAGCGAGCACGAAGGTGGCTACGGAGACGAAGGTGAAGAGGCCGACGGGAGCGGCGGCGAACAGGTCGACGCCGTAGCCGAAGACGCAGGCGAGACCGGCACCGCGGGCGATGTTGTACTCGTGCACGCCCATGAACACGATGAGCGGCAGGATCAGCGACGGGGTGAGGCCCGGCAAGGGGATGCGACCGGTGACCCAGAACAGCACCGACTGCAGGAAGAGCAACCCGAGGCCCGCGCCGAGGAACGCCGTATTGCGCATGCGTCACCTCGACTCGGCGGGCTTGGCCTTGTCCTGCTTCTCCGAGACGGGGGGAGCGTCGGACTCGGTGGATGTGACGATGAGGACGTCCTCGAGGCGCGACAGGTCGACGGCGGGTGCAGCCTCCACGCTCTGGTAGATGCCGAAGTCGCGTCGCACGACCTTGGTCACACGGGCGACGGGGATGCCCTTGGGGAACCGCTTGCCGACGCCCGAGGTGAGCAGCAGATCTCCGACGTCGACCTCGTCGGTCCGCTGCACGTACTCGACTCGACAGGCGTACTGATTGGGGTTGCCGGTGCCGCGCACGAAGCCGCGTGCGCCGGTGCGTTCGACGACGACGTCGATGCCGCTGCCGGAGTCCACGGTGAGCAGGACGTCGACGGTATCGCCGGAGACGCGGTAGACGGTGCCGACGATGCCATCGAGGGCGATGACGGGCATGTTGGGGCGGATGGCTCTGGCAGGTCGATCGAGGGTGACGCGGTGCACGCGGAAGAACTCGGTGAAGTCCTTGGAGATGACGTGAGCGCTGACGACGTCGGGGGGGAGGGTGTCGCGCAAGGCGAGCAGCTTGCGCAGGCGGAGGTTCTCGGCCTCGGTCTGCTCGAGCTGGCGGACCTTGCCGCGGAGCCTGGCGTTTTCGTAGGCGAGCTGACGGTTGTCCGCCTTGACGTCGACCAGGTAGACGTAGTCGCTGATCAGCGAGGAGGTACCGGAGGCGAGCGCGGAGGCGGCGTACTGGATGGGGGTGGAGATGCGGATGATGGCGCGGTCGAGGGCGTTGAGGGCTTTGGGGTCGCGCACGTTCGCGCGCAGCAGGAAGAACGGCACGGCGAGCAGGATGACGACGATGGCAATGTCGCGGTAGCGTTTCAGCGTGTCCACGTCGTCCTCCAGGCGATCTGACCAGCCTCGCCGGCGGCCTGTGGCATCCGCGATGGGACGCCTTCATGGGTTCGTGGTCCCTGGGCCTGGCCGGGGTCCGAAGGTGGGGCCGCACGACGAAGTGCGAGACCGAAGGAAGCGAACCGAAGGCTAGCCGATGGTCACCTCTTTGAGCAGCTCCATGTGATCGAGCGTCTTTCCGCTCCCAAGCACGACCGCGGAGATCGGATCGTCGCAGACCATCACCGGCAAACCCGTCTCCTCGCGCAGAAGCACGTCGAGGTTCTTGAGCAGCGAGCCGCCGCCGGTGAGGACGATGCCCTTGTCGACGATGTCGGCAGCGAGCTCGGGCGGGGTGCGCTCGAGGGCGATGAGGACGGCTTCGACGATGGCGTTGATGGGCTCGCTGAGGGCCTCGCGGATTTCGTCGGAGTTGACGACGATGGTCTTGGGGACGCCGGCGACCATGTCGCGCCCTTTGACCTCCATGGTGGTCTGCTGCTCGAGGGGGTAGGCGTTGCCGATGGTGGTCTTGATGCGTTCGGCGGTCTGCTCGCCGATGGCGAGGTTGTACTTGCGCTTCATGTAGCCGACGATCGCCTCGTCCATTTTGTCGCCGCCGACGCGGACGCTTTGGGAGTAGACGATTCCGGCGAGGGAGATGACGGCGACCTCGGTGGTACCGCCGCCGATGTCGACGACCATGTTGCCGCTGGGCTCGGTGATGGGGAGACCGGCGCCGATGGCGGCGGCCATGGGCTCTTCGATCAAGTAGACTTCGCGGGCACCGGCGCCCTCGGCGCTCTCCTTGACGGCGCGTTTCTCGACTTCGGTGATGCCGAAGGGGACGCAGATGATGATGCGCGGCTTGACGAGGGTGCGACGGTTGTGGGCCCGTGCGATGAAGTACCGGAGCATGGCTTCGGTGATTTCGAAGTCGGCGATGACTCCATCGCGCAAGGGGCGGACGGCCTGGATGTTACCGGGGGTACGGCCGAGCATTTCCTTGGCTTCGCGGCCGACGGCGAGGACTTTTTTGGCGCCGCGGGAGTCGCGTTGGACGGCGACGACGGAGGGTTCGCAGGAGACGATGCCCTTGCCCTTGACGTAGATGAGGGTGGTCGCGGTGCCCAGATCGATGGCGAGGTCGTTCGAGAACAGGCCGTAGAGCCAGTCGAAGATCATCGCTGGGCCTCAGAGCAAAGGGAGCGCATGGAGTCGATGGATCACGGCGCCGGCCGCACGCATGCGGAACCTCCCGCGCGCACCATGCGCGGCGGGGGAGACGGAATCCAGGCGGTCTTCGTAACACGCGTGCAGGAGCGAGGCAATTCGCAGGTCCTGCCCGCCGAACACGTGTTCAGCCCCTCCCCTCGCACGCGGCGCGAGGGGCCACGCAACGAGCCGGTCGCAGGACGGCGGCTGCCGAAGCAGCGGGGCCGCCCCGCGGCAGGGCTACTTGCTGATCTTGCCTTCCTTGTGAGGATGATGCTTGCGGCACGACGGGCAGTACTTCTTGATCTCGAGCTTCTGCGTCATCGTGCGCTTGTTCTTGGTGGTGACGTAGTTCGGTCGCCCGCAGGCGCCGCAAGTGAGCTTGATCAAATCACGCATCGCAACAGCTCCGATTGAGAAAAAGGCGTTCCCTTATACGGCGATCGCGCAGGATGTCAAGGCGAACGCCCGACACCGTGGGCCGACGTCCCCCTGCGGCTCGCGTCCGCAACACGGGGCTCCGCCAGACCCACCCCGCTACTCGTCGTCGTCGTCGTCGTAGTTCTCCCAGCCGCCACGGCCGCGGTCGCGGTCGCGCTCCTGGTTCTTCCGACGGCGCGCGCCGTCGGCGTCGTGGTCCGCACGCGGCTTGCGCTTCTCCTCGAAGCGACGCGGCGGCGGATCCGGATTCGGCGGCGGCATTCCGTAGCCTCCTCCCCCGCCGCGGAACGGCGGCGCCCCGCGATCCGGGGGCGGACCGCTGCGCATCCCGCCTCCTGGCGGCGGCCCCTGCGACGGACGCGGCGGATAGCTCGGGCTGGGCCCGTCGGTACGAGGCCCCGGACGCTCCCCCTTCGGGTGGGCGATGTTGATCACGAGCCGGCGGCCACGAAGGTCCGCCCCTCGCAACGCCTCCATCGCGGCGCGCGCAGCGTCCGCTGTCTCCATCGTGATGAAGCCGAAGCCGCGCTTGCGTCCATCGGGATCCATCGGGAGATTGACCCGCGCCACCGGTCCCGCTCCGGTCCCGGAGATGAGCGCATCCACCTCCTCGGGCGTGCAGTCGTACGGGAGGTTGCCGACATACAGCGTGCGATCCGGTGCGGCAGCGAACCCTCCGCCCCCGCCCATCGGCGGCCGCGGTCCACCCGCCATCGGACCGTCCTTGCGCGGCGGCTCAGCCTGGAACGGGCGAACCGAGATCGGCTTGCCCGCGAGCGATGTCCCGTCGAGAGCGCTGCGCGCCGACAGCGCCTCTTCCTCGGTAGCCATCGTGACGAACCCGAACCCCCGCGGCCGACCGGTCATCCGGTCCCGCGGGATGCTCACCTCCACGACGGCGCCACCTGTGGCTTCGAACTGCTGTCGAAGAATGTCCTCCGAGATGGTGTCGGGTAGGCCCGCCACAAACAACTTGCGAGCATCCTCTGTCGCCATGCAATCGTCCGTCTCCTCACCGGATGTCGAGCGTCTCGACCTGCCCGAAGCGTGCGCCATGTGGACACACGCTGGCAGCATCCCAAGCTGGGATCGCAGCCTCCACGATATTCGAGCCCCGCAAGCCGTCAAGACCCCTCACCCCTCCGCCCCGCCGGAAAACACCGAACCCGCACGTTGACCCTCCCCCCAGGGTTCGCAGCGCCCTCCCAAAAAGACTACCCTAGACCCCGCATGGCCGATCCACGCGTCAGGTTGGTGGTCAACCCCAGGGCGGGCGCCGGGGCCGCGGGACGCATCCTTCCGGACGTCGTTCGCGCCCTCCAACAACGCGGCGTCACCTACGAGATCGCCCGCACTTCCGCGCCCGGGGACGCGACCCGGATCGCTCGCTCGTCGTTCGAGGACGGCATCGACATCATCGCCGTGCTGCCGCCCAAGGCCGCACGCAAGGAGCCCGAGCGCCTCGTCGTGGTGGGCACCCAGAAGGACGAGCCCCTTGTGAACGTCCAGCTGGCGCCCAAGGGTCGTGG
>JAKLDZ010000720.1 GCA_022703255.1 Myxococcota bacterium
GCTGCCGGCGTTCGGGGGCATGTTCACCCGCATGTACATGGAGCGCTACGGGCTGACGGAGCGCGAGCTGGCGATGGTGGCGGTGAAGGACCACGAGAACGGCGCGAAGAATCCCTACGCGCACGTGCGAGCCACCTGCACGCTCGAGGCGATTCACGGCGGGGAGAACGCCGACGTGGTGAACAACGTCGTCGCCGAGCCGCTGCGCCTGTACGGGATGTGCCCGGTGTCGGACGGGGCCGCGGCGGTGCTGCTGTGCGCCGTGGACTCGCCGAAGATGAAGCAGTTCACCCGCAAGCCGCCCGTGCTGATCGCGGGAGTCGGCGCGGCGACGGACGTGCATTGCGTGCACAATCGACCGGATCCGCTGCGGCTGGACGCGGTTCGGTTGAGCGCCGAGCGCGCGTACGCGATGGCCAAGCTGAAGCCGTCGGACATCTCGTTCGCCGAGCTGCACGACGCCTTCGTGATCCTGGAGCTGGCCATCTCCGAGGAGGTGGGCTTCTTCGAGCGGGGGAAGGCGCGGGAGGCGCTGGTGCGCGGGGAGACGCGCATCGACGGGCGGCTGCCGATCAACACCTCGGGAGGGCTGAAGTCGAAGGGCCACCCCGTGGGTGCCACCGGAGTCTCGCAGGTCTTCGAGCTGGTGAAGCAGCTCCGGGGGGAAGCCGAGAAGGGGCGGCAGGTCAAGGACCCGAAGCACGGGATGGCCGTGAACTTCGGGGGTTTCGGCAACAACGTCGCTACGACGATCTGTTCAAGGATGTAAGCCATGGTTGATTTCAGCATCTACGACCAGAAGCAGCCCGAGGTGAACGCGCTGCAGTGCCCCAACTGCAAGACCGTCTACTACCCCGCGCCCATGGTCTGCACGAAGTGCCACACCCGGCGCGACCCGTCGCAGGTGTTCTTCTCGGCGTGGGACAAGGTGCCGGTGGAGGGTCCCTGCAAGCTGTTGACGTGGACCCGGGTGTGGGCGCTGCCCGAGGGCTACAACGTGAAGTACCTGCAGTTCGGCGTCGTGGAGTTCGAGAACGGTCTGCGGGCGAGCGTTCGCCTGGAGGCCGACGAGCCGCGCACGGGCATGGCGTTGTACGCCGCGGCAGGGGTCACCACCGAACGCTCGGGAAAAGACGTCTACGGACTGATCGCACGGGCACCGTGAGTCGAAGCGCGTAGTTGGACGAGGCGGGACGCTGCTGCACGCGGATCACGCGTACAGCAGCGCGCCCGCATGAGCGTTCCTCGTCCCGATCCTCCTCGCCAGTTCCGAAACGCATTCGAGCCACCACCTCTCGCACGGCGGCAGCGTCGCGCGCAGCGCGCGCAGCGCTTTCGCGATGCCGCGGCGCACCGTCGCCGGAAGTCGCGCGAGGGTCCGCTCCACCACTCTGCATCGCCGAAGTTCACCAACAGCAGCGTCAGGATCATCAGCGGGAACGGCGCCACCTGCAGCACCTGCGAGGGAACGCCCGGAAGCGCCGGCTGCAGCACGATCCACCCCAGCCCATTGAGGCCCGAGATGGTGCCCTTCCAGCCCGCCTTCACCGACAGGCAGTACATGGGCCCGGCGAAGCCGGCGATGGCCCCCGCTTCCTCGACCACCTCTCTGAACGCGCCCTTCCCCGCCATGGCGAAAAGGTAGCGCGCCGACCGGAAACCCTGGCTGAGCTTCCTCATGGCCGCTTGC
>JAKLDZ010000721.1 GCA_022703255.1 Myxococcota bacterium
CGTTGTCGATGCCGTCGTGACACTTCTCGACCGTCGTCTCGCCATCGTCCACATCGGGCGGGACCAACGGCATCACCTCGCCGCACATCCCGGACTCCCAGATGCAGTCCGGATCCTCGCAGTCGATCAGGCCGTCCTTGTCGTTGTCGACCGTGTCGCTGCACGCGTAGTCGTTGGTCTCGTAGCCCAGGGTCGCCGTCAGCGGACGCTCCCAGTCACAGCCGGCGAGCAGCAGGGCCAGCAGGGGCAGCGCGGTCGCGGCCCGCAGCAGGTCGGTTCTTCGGTTGCTTCGGTACAACATCGCTTCGCCACCAGCTCCAGGGGTTACCACTTGAGGCAGACCGGCTTGGGGGTCCGGTACCACCGCTCGAAAGGCACGGCGACCATGCACGACGACGGCTTCTCCGTGGCCGAGTTGAAGCGGCCGGCGGCCTTCATCGACGCCAGCTTGTCACCGAGCACCTTCACGCCCGCGGGAGTCGCTGTGATCTGACGAGGCTTGTCGAAGGTGATGTACTCGTTGATCGCGACGGCCAAGATGATGTCGGGCACGCCGCGGATCACCTCCGCCACCTGCGGGTCCGCTCGCAGCTCGCGCACCACGTTGAACGCTTCCTGCTGCGTGAGCTCGCGCGCCTTGTAGCACGCCTTCTCGCACTCGCCGAAGACCAGGTCGTGATACCACTTGTCCGAGCGGCCGTCGGCCGGCGACACCAGACGATTGTACGTCCGCCCAGCGTAGCCCTCGTTCGCCGAGTGCACCGAGGTCATCACGAAGGTCGGCACCCCGTGCGCCCAGATCCCCCGACGCGCAACGATGGCCTCCCACTGCAGATCGAGCAGCTCCTTGGAGGGCACGTCGTCCCCCACCGTCATCACCATCGCGTAGCCGTTGCGCACCTGCGACTTGCGCAGATCCGGACAGTCGAACAGGATGCGCCCGTAGCCGTCGCGCTTCATGTCCTTCGACTCGCAGTGCCAGATCCCGCGACGAGCGTTGAGCGTCGCGTACTTCGCGATCGCGTACAGCTCCTTCGCGCTCCAGTCGCCCCACGAGTGCACCGGGCCGTGACTCTCGAGCGTGTTGAACCCGCCCAACCGAGCCTTCGTCCCCTCCAACGAGCCCTCGATCACACGGAAGCTGTCACCGTCGTTGAAGAACACGACACTCGGCGTGCCGTTGATGAACACCAGGCTGCCCGGCTCGGCTTCGGTCGTGCCGCTCGCAGTGAGCAGCACGCCCAAGCTCAAGAGCCAGGTCCACGCAGAACGCAGTAGTCTCACTTTGCACCTCGGCTGGCTTCGCCGTGATGGGATACCGACTTGCACCGCGATCGCCGCAGATGGGCCGGAAGCAGGCCACTGTACTACCCGACCACCCCCTGTCAATAGCCGTCATCGCAACGCGATGCGCTCACCCAGCGCGGAAAAGTGCACGATGATCTCGCCCGACGTGGCATTGCGGATCACGCTGTCGATGAGTTCAGAGGCGACCGTGCGCAGGCGCGACGCATCGCCGATCAGTTCGGGCGCGAGGGCGAGGCCATAGGCGACGGTCTTGCCCGAGCCGGTCTGGGCGGAAACCAGCAGGTCGCGGCCGGCGGCATCGGGCGTCAGCACGGCGGATTGCACGGCGGTGGGTTCGGCATAGCCGCGGGCGGTGAGCGCATCGCGCAGCGGCGCGGGC
>JAKLDZ010000722.1 GCA_022703255.1 Myxococcota bacterium
ATCGGTGCAGCGGCGGAAGAGCTTGGGGAGGATGAGGGCGCCAGTGGGGCCGATGGAGGACTGATCGACGAACCGGAACTCCTCGGTGGAGTCCATTCTCCAGATGCCGGTGCCGGAGGCGCGGGTGCCGTGCACGAGCTCGTTCCGGCCGATCGGGATTGCGATTCCGCTCCCGACACGACGGCTATCCAGCCGTCTGCCCCCCACGCGCCCCGCGGAGCGCGAGCATCCTCTCCACGAACCTGTCGAAGACCTCGAGCATCGCGCGCTCGACCGTTGGCCCCTCGAGGATTCCCATGGCGCGCGCCACGGCCTCGTACGTGCTCAGCATCCCTTGCTCCCGGGCCCGGCGCAGGCTGTAGCTCGAGGCCGGACCCGGGGGGAGCGTCACCGGCTCGGCACCGATCAGCACCGGATCGCGCCGCATCATCCTTCGCGCTTGTCCCCACGTTCCGTCGGGAACGACAAGCACCGTCGAGCCATCGCGCGCGTCATCTGCGCACAGCTCCCGGGCCCCCTCCGCCGGGAACAGCAGCAGCCTGCGCGCGGGGAGAGCGGGAGCCGCGATGGGATCGCGTCCGCCGTGCACGCGCAGCTCGCAGCGCGACAGCACGCGGCGTGCGAGCCGCGCCGTGTTGGAGGTCTTGTGCAGCTCGAAGGCGTGCACGACGATCACCACGCCCACGCGCGTTGCGATCCGCGGCGTGTCGGCGCCCGGACAGGCGGGCGCGCTCAGTCCGCAGCACGGGCAGCAGGGGAGGTTGCGCGAGCGCATGGCGGGGCGAGGATACACCTCCCGCCCGCCGCGGACTCCAGGCGATCGACGGAACCTCGTGACGCGGCCCCCGTCAGAGCAGATCCGAGTCTGCGGTCCGCCCGGTGCGCGGCATCCAGGTTCGCTCGTCGAGGTCGTCGAAGGCGAAGATCGAACGCGCCGCCAGGCACAATGCCAGCACGTCGTCGTCGGAGTCGTGGGGCGCGTGGGGATGAGCGCGGCAGCCCGGGGCCATCATGACCCGGTCGGCGACCTCGCCGGGGAGGGCGGAGACGGCGCCGCGACGGCTCGGGGGGGCGGTGAGGTCGAAGCTTCTGGTTCGTGTATCCCACGGGGCGATGTTACCCTGGTAGAGGATGCCGGTGAGGTCCGGGGCGATCGACGGTTCGGCCCAGCAGGTCGCGTGGGCGTAGAGGACCTGCCCCGGGCTGCGGTGGGCGAGGCGCTGCACCACGTCGTCGTGAAGGCGCGCCGCGTCGTGAACCACGATCAGCCCCGGACCGTCGTCGTGCCGCGCCAGCGGCAACCGGAGCATGCGCGCCGCAGCCATCCCCAGCCCCAGGCTCGAAGGATCGTCGGGCACCATCACGCGGTCCGGATGGAAGCCCAACCCGCCCAGCGCTGGACGCAGCCGCAGCAGGCAGTGGTGGATGCGCTCGTAGCTGTCGATCATGAAGCCGTATCGCCCCTGCATTCCATGATCGTATCCCACGGGTGACAGGTGCAGCAGCAACACCCCGGTGATCACGAAGTGCCAACCCCGCAGGTCGTCGTCGTCGAGCCCCAGGCGCCGCGCCGTCGCCAGCGTGATCTCGCGGCAGATGCCGTGCACGCTCTCCCGGCACGACTGGCCGACGGCCGTCGTCGCCCGCAGCGCATG
>JAKLDZ010000723.1 GCA_022703255.1 Myxococcota bacterium
TGACGCGCACGTGGTTCATGAGCTACGAGCACGCGTGCTCCGCGGGACGCTACAACCCGGTCATCGGAGAGCGGCTCAAGCTCACGGACTGCTCGCAGATCACCGACGGCGCCGCGGCGATCGTGCTGGCGTCGGCCGAGTTCGCGCACGCATGGGCCAGGCGCACGGGCGCTTCGATGGCGCTCATCCCCCGGATCCTGGGGTGGGGACACCGCACGGCGCCGCTCGAGCTCACCGCGAAGCTCCTCGAGAGCGAGGGGAACGCCTACGTGCTGCCGCACACCCGTCGCGCCATCCTCGATGCCTACGAGCGCGCGGGGCTCTCCGGGCCTTGGGACCTGTCGGCGATCGAGACCCACGACTGCTTCACGACCGCCGAGTACATGGCCATCGACCACTTCGGGCTCACGGAGCCGGGGGAGAGCTGGCGGGCGATCGAGGAAGGGGTCATCGCGATCGACGGCAAGCTGCCGGTCAACCCGAGCGGGGGGCTGCTCGGGGTCGGGCACCCGGTCGGCGCGACGGGGACGCGTCAGATGCTGGATGCGTGGCTGCAGGTGACGGAGCGCGCCGGGGATTTCCAGGTGAAGGATGCGAAGCGGGTAGCGACGCTGAACCTCGGGGGAGCGGGGACGACGACGGTGGTGCACGTGATCGGTGTCTGACAGGGCGTCGAGGCCGGGGTATCATCGCGCCCAGCATGAGCCGACGAGCCGCGGAGCTGAGGGTCGCCGATCAGATCGGCGCGGTGATGGAGTTCTGGGGGTTCAAGCGGGTGCACGGACGCGTGTGGAGCATCCTGTACCTGTCGTCGGAGCCCTTGTCCGCGGCAGAGATCCGCGATCGGCTGGGCGTGTCCGTGGGAGCCACGAGCATGGCGCTGGCGGAGCTGCGTCGCTGGGGAGCGGTGCGCGAGGTGCGAACGAGCGCGCGGAGCATGCACTTCGAGCCGGAGACCAACATCTGGCGGCTCATATCGCGCGTGCTGCAGGATCGTGAGAAGCGGCTGCTCGACGACACCCTGGAGCTGTTCCAGGGGGCGATGCAGGAGCTGAAGGCGGAGGGCGCGCAGGGGGCGGCGAAGCGGGTGGAGAAGCTGATCTGGCTGACGCGACTGGCGCGGGGGATGCTCGACATGCTCACGAGCCGGGGCGAGCTCGCGGCGGAAGACACGCAGAAGCTGCGGGTGTGAAGGGAATCGAGGGGGGGAGAGGGCGGTGCGGCGACGCGGTGCGATCCGACAGATCAGGGCTCGCTGACCTGGCAGTCGGAGGCGGTGCCCATCCAGATCTTCTGCGGGCCTTGCCAGCCCTGCTTGGGCCACCAGCGCACGAGCACCGGATCGACCTCCGCCACGAGCTTGACCTTGCACTGCGCCGTGAAGCGCTGGAGCTTGTCCTTCGTGAGCTTGCCCGGAGGCTCGTCCTTGTAGCGCTCGTTGACCGCGGGCTCCTCGAACAACCCCGGGATCAACAACGTGATGTCGTCGATCGTCTTGTACGGCGCCAGCAGCTTCTTGCGATCCTTCGCGTCGGCGTCTTCGTGCGTCGACTCCCACGTCTTGTCCTGCGTGGCGTACTCGCAGTGGAACCCTTCGACCGCCTTGTCGTGCACGCACGCCAGGTCGTTGCGATCCGCGGTCACCAGCG
>JAKLDZ010000724.1 GCA_022703255.1 Myxococcota bacterium
CAGGCGGCGAAGCAGGAGGCGCGGTCCTCGACCGAGCCTTCGAACAGCTCGACCTTGTCGAGCCCGCGCAGGTAGCGCGTGTCCGAGGTCTTGCGAACCACGGCGCGCACCGCGTGCCCGGCGTCCACGAGCTGCTGCGCCACGTGCGAACCAAGGAAGCCCGAGGCTCCCGTCACGGCGATCTTCATCGTTGTTTCTCCGCGGTCATGAGAGCGGCGTCCGTCGCCTCTCGCGATGCATCCTCACAGCTCTCGCTGGTAGAGCCGGTACCTCTTGTACACCTTGCCCCCCATCAGCTTGATCCCGGCGTTGACCGCGTGGTTGTCCTCCAGGGTCCACGACAGCTCGCCGCGACGCAGACCGTGGCGCGCGCCGGACAGGTGCATCTGCACGTACATGAAGGTGGACAGCGCGGCGTACTTGCGCACGTTGCGAAGCTTCCGACGGATCCCCAGCACGATCACGCGCGCCGACGACACCCCGCGGATCTTCAGCCTCCACACCAGCTTCGCCAGACCCGTCGGCAGCAGCTTGCCGTCGAGCCCCACCAGCGCTTCGTTCAGGTTCGGCAGCGCTACCGCTACCGCCATCGCCTCCCCGTCGATCTCCACGATCTGCGTGAGGTCCGGGATCGCGATGAGCTTCATGTCCGACGCGAGCTTGTCCACCTCCGCGCGCGTCATCGGCACGAACCCCCAGTTGTCGCTCCACGCGTCGTTGTAGATGTCCATCAAGAGGGCCACGTCCCGCTTGAGGTGCTTCATGTCCATCGGACGGCACCGGACCTCGGGCATCGCCTGGATCGCGGCGTGTCCCTTGCGCGCGCGCTCGGGGAGCTTGCCCGCCTCGTACTGCCACGCGAACAGGTCCTTGATCTTGGGCAGCCCCGCGGCTTCGATCAGCCCGCCCTGGTAGGGACGATGATGCGGCATCATCACCTGCGGTGGCGTGTCGAACCCCTCCACCAGGCACCCCAGCTCGTCGTTGACCGACAGCGACAGCGGGCCCCGCAATGCCTTCATCCCCCGTCGCTTCACCCACTCCCCCGCGCGATCCAGAAGCGCCTTCGCCGCCTCCGCGTCGTCCGTCGTGTCGAACAGCCCGAACATCCCGACCCCGTCCTTGTGACGCGCCAGGTGCTCGCGATCGATGTGCGCCGTGCATCGCCCCACACAGCGCCCGTTGCGCCATGCGGTCAGCAGCGTGCCCTCGGCGTGCTTCCAGAACGGCGCCTTGGGGTCGAGGCGATCCTTGAGCTCGAAGTCGAGGGGGCGGACGTAGTGCGGGTCGTTGCGGTAGATGTCGCCGACGACTTCGAGGAAGGGGCGGAGGTTGCCGCCCAGGCGCGTCTCGCGGATCTCCACGGTCATGGTGGCAAGCGCGTACTCTCTGGACGCACGCGGAGTCAACGGCGGACGGCGAGGGCGGAGCGGGGAATCGAGGGGGGCGGAGCGGGGAATTCCCCAATCCGGACGAGAGCGGAGCAGCGGTTCGCGGGAGGGAGGGGCGTGAGCGAACGACCCCTGCGCCTGGACAGAGGGGGAGCGAGCGTGTAAACCACCCACAGCCCGGGTGACCGATCCGCCAGTGGGTCGGAGCCGGGATGCAAGGGATCGTATCCCGGCACCACTGCTTTGCGATCGAT
>JAKLDZ010000725.1 GCA_022703255.1 Myxococcota bacterium
TCGGGCTCGGGTGGAGTCGCGGGCTCGGGTGGAGTCGCGGGCTCGGGTGGAGTCGCAGGCTCGGGTGGAGTCGCAGGCTCGGGTGGAGCCGCAGGCTCGGGTGGAGCCGCAGGCACCGGCGGAGCGGCAGGGCAGGGGGGCAGTGGCGGATCTTCGGGTGGCTGCGCATTGACCGGCGTGCCGGACCCGACCGTGTTTCCGATGGACGCGCACGTCACGAACGTTCGAATCAACGGCGGAGGTGAGGTCGCCAACGACGTAGCCCCAGGCTCCACGGTCACAGTGCTCTACGACTGGAAGATCCAGGCCGAGCCGACCTGCTCCTGTCCTGGGTGTCTCCAGCAGATCTACGTCGGGCTGGCGGGAGTGCACACCGAGGCATGCGGAGTCCACACGTTGCGCGGTTGTCCGGGAGCTTTCGGCGCCAACGTCAAAGCGACCTTCGTGGCCCCTTCGAAGCCGGGCATCCACTACATCAGCGTGGATTCGACCTGGGAGTACAACTGCACCGACAAGGGTGGGACCCCCAAGCAGGATCCGGCCGTCTATGTCGGTGCAATCTGCGTGAAGTGAGTGCGACTCCGATTCTCGAGGGCGATCGCTCGCGCGATCGGCCTCCGTTGGTGACGACGGTGCGCGTTCCGATGATCTTGCCCGGTGTCCCGCCAACGCCTAGCCTGGACGACGGCTCCGATGGTGGGGCCTTCGCATGACCAAGCACGGACTGTTGA
Source organism: Myxococcota bacterium (assembly GCA_022703255.1). Lineage (GTDB taxonomy): Bacteria > Myxococcota_A > Polyangia > Polyangiales > Polyangiaceae > JACRCQ01. The sequence goes on from JAKLDZ010000725.1 coordinate 732, forward strand.
TCGCCTTCGTCGTTGCGGTGATGACCGCAGGGATCCCCGCACCTGCGCGGGCGCAGAGCCCTGCTTCGTCTTCGGCTCCCACCGCTGCAGATCGTCAGGCGGCGGCAAAGGACTTCGCGGAAGGGCAGCGCGCCTTCACCCTGGGCGACTACCCCCGCGCCGCCGAGGCGTTCGAACGCGCCTACGCAAAGTCCCCGCATCACTCCTCGCTGTGGAACGCGGCACGCTCGTGGCAGCGCGCCGGCGAGATCGCCCGCGCCGCAAACCTCTACGCCCGGTATCTGCGCGAGGCCCCCCCCAACGCGCCCGATCGCAACAGCGCATCCTCCGCTCTCAAGAAGCTGACCCTCAAGCTCGCGCGTCTCGACCTCCACGCGGGCCCCGGCTTGTCCGACCTGCGCGTCGACGGCGACACCGTCGATCATCCATCGGTCTACGTCACCCCAGGCACACACCTGGTCGAAGCGATGGCCGGGGATCACAAGGTTCAACAGACGCAGAAGGTGGACGCCGGGGCGGTGGTCTCGGTGGCGTTGGTCGCGCCGCCGCCGCCCAAGCCAAAGCCCGAGCCTCTGAAGTCCGAGCCTCCGAAGCCCTCGGGCAAGCTGCCTCCGGCGGTGGTGTTCGTGGGGGGGGCGGTGACGGTCGCGCTGGCCGGGGCGACGGTGTGGTCGGGCTTGTCGACGTGGAGCCAGAAGGACACGTTCGACACGTCGCCGACGCAGGCCAACCTCGACGAGGGGCACTCACGTCAGAGCAGGACGAACTGGCTGCTCGGAGCGACGGGGGGAGCGGCGGTTCTCACGGCGGTCGCGGCGGTATGGCTGGTGGACTGGAAGAAGCCTGCTGTCGAGAAGCCGGGGGACAAGCCCGCAGCCTCGCTGCAGCTCGGGGCCGGTCCGGGCTCGCT
>JAKLDZ010000726.1 GCA_022703255.1 Myxococcota bacterium
CGACGGTGCGTTGAAGGCGTTCCGTGATGTGCTGGCGACGCCTCTGTCGCAGGCCGACGTCGACGTGCGGCTGAACGCCACCGAGGGCGTGGGAATGGCGCTCGAGGGCAAGGGCGATGTCGATGGGGCGCTGAAGGAGTTCCGGACCCTGGAGAACTCCGATGTGCGCGGGTATGCGGAGCTGGGGCTCTACCACCAGGCGCGACTCCTGATGACGAAGAAGAACGACCGCGAGACCGCGAAGGCCTTCCTGGTCAAGGCGCGCGATCGGCTCGCCACCAGCGCGGGCGGCGATGCTGCCGGTCCCAAGCAGGAGTTCCTCAAGTCCCAGGTCCACGCGCTTCTCAGGGACATCGACCCGAGCCTCGCGCCCGCGTCGCAATCCAACCCGCTCGACATGATGTCGATCGAGCAGATGATGGAGCAGCGCCGCATCATCGAGCAGTTGCGACGTCAGCAGCAGAACCAGCAGAACCAGCCCAAACCGCAGCCGACTCCCTCGTCCGCTCCGGCCGCGTCCAAGTAGCTTCCCAGCCAGGAGATCCCACGTGCGCGCACCCGTCGCTCTCGCCCTCGTGCTCAGCTCGCTGGCTCTCTTCGGCTGCGATTCGCTCCGTCGAGGCGCCAACCCCGAGGTCCCGCTGTGGGCAAAGCGTCCAGGCGGTGTGCTCTCCGTCGCCCGAGTCGATCCTCTCACGATCGACTCGCGCATGGTCGACGAGCCCTTCGAGAAGGGGCGTCCCGCGCTCGACGTGAGCCGCGCGCGGCTGTTCGTGGGCTCTTCGGATCGGGGCCTGTATGCGATCCACGCGCAGGACGGATCGACGCTGTGGCGTTTCGAGACGTTGGGCGCAGTGCAGTGCGAGCCGCTCTACGATCCGGCGGAAGACGTGGTGTACTTCGGGTCGCACGACGGGTCGCTGTACAAGGTGGCGGCAGCGGACGGGGCGCTGAAGTGGCGGTTCATGTCGGCGGCCGAGATCGAGCGCAAGCCGGTGCTCGATGGGGGCACGTTGTACTTCGCGAACGCCAACGACACGGTGATTGCCGTGGATCCGGCGAGCGGCAAGATGAAGTGGAACCAGCGTCGTGCGCCGATCGGGGGGATGTCGGTGGCGGGATACGCTGGCGTGACGGTGTCGGACGGGCACGTGTACACGGCGTTTTCGGACGGTCACGTGATGGCGTACGACGCGAAGGACGGGGCCGAGCTGTGGAGTCCGGTGGACTTGTCGGCCGAGTCGGAGCAGTCGTTGGGGTCGCAGATACCGAAGTACTTCGATGTCGACACGACGCCGGTGGTGGATCGGATCGCGGCGGGGCCGGTCGTGTACGTGGCGAGCTACTCGAGCGGGGTGTTTGCGTTGGACGCGGACACCGGGGTTCGGGTGTGGGCGAACGAGCGAGCGACCGGGGTGACGGAGTTGGTGCTGTGGACGCAGGCGGCGCACAAGCCGCGGGATGGTGGGCCGACGGTTCCGGCGCGGAAGATCCTGATGGCGGCCTCGGGGACGACGGGGCTATGGGGGTTGGAGCCGGAGGAAGGGACGGAGATCTGGCGCAAGACGCTGCCTGAGGGCGGGGTTTCGTCGCCGGTTCCGATCGCGGGGGCGATGCTGGTGTCCACGACGCGGTACG
>JAKLDZ010000727.1 GCA_022703255.1 Myxococcota bacterium
GCGAAGGTGAGCGCAGCCTCGGCCGTGCCTGCCCAAAGGAGGGAAACCACCGCTACCATCCAGCCCGCTGATCGCATTCCGTTGCCTCCGCCGCCCAGGCTACAGCGCTTCTCGCAAACACGGAACATCTGCCGCGGCCCCGCATCCCTGGCCCCGAGCCACGACCCCGTGGATCGGTGTCACCGGCCCGCGCTCTCCTCGGGCCCGGCATCGAGCGGCAAACGGATGACGAACTCCGCTCCCCGGCCGGCCCCCGCGCTCGTGGCGATCACGTCTCCACCGTGCAGCTCCGCGAGCGTGCGCACCAGCGAGAGCCCCAAGCCCAGCCCGCCCTTGCTCAACGCAATCGTGCGCTCCGATTGCACGAAGGGCCGGAACAGCATCCGCAGCGCGTCGTCGGTGATCCCAGCTCCGCTGTCGCACACCCGCACGACCGCGCGACGCCCCGCTTCGTCCGTCGCCAGCGACACGCGCGTGGCTCCCCCACGCTCCGTGAACTTCACGGCGTTGAGCAGCAGATTGCCGATCATCTGCGACACCCGGGCGGGGTCCGCCCGCACCCGTACCGGTCCCGCGACGTCGATCTCCAACCGGATCCCCGCATTCTCGAACAGGGATCGGTGATCGTCCACCACCCGGTGAACCCACTCGCCCAACTCCAACGACTGCAGGCTCAGCCGGATCTTGTTGTTCGCTGCCCGTGCCACGTCCACCAGATCGTCGATGAGCCGTACCAGTTGCCGTATCTGACGATCCACCGTCGAGCGCGCACGCCTTGCCTGGTCGCTGCCCGGCTCCGCATGCTCGAGCACGAACAGGCTGTTGCGAATGGGCGCCAGCGGATTCCGCAGCTCGTGCGATACCACCGCCAGGAACTCGCTGCGCTTGCGCTCGGCCGCACGCAGATCGTCTCTGCCCTGCACCCGCTCGAGCAGATCGGCCGCCTCCCGCGCAAACACGTCGAGCAGGCGCAGCGTGAAGTCCTCGGGCCTGTGCCGCTCGTGCCAGTGCGTCGCCACGCTCCCAAGAAGAACCCCCTCCGACGTCGACAGCGGCGTCACCAGCATCGCCCGCGTGCCCGCCGCAAGCAGCCGCTCGCGGTCGGTGAGTCCCATCGACGCGCAGCTCGCGACGTCGTCGATCATCAGCGGCTCGTACCGTAGAGGCGCCTGCACGTCGGACCGGTGGAACACGCCGCGGCCCTCGAAAGGCCCGAATGCCCGGGCGTCGAGGCCCACCCGGGCCGCAACGCGCCACGTCCTCGCGCACGCGTCGAGAAGACGGACCTCGCCTGCAGGCGCGCCCGATATCGCAATCGCTCCCTGCAGCGTCGCCTGCACCAGCCCGGAGAGCTCGTCGTGGCTCACCAGCCGCACCGTGTGCTCCTGCAGGCGCGCGAGCTGCTCTCGGCCGACAACGTGGCCTCGTTCGGGCGCACGCTGGGCAACCTGGAGCTGGCCACCGGCGCGCTCGCCGCGCAGCGCGAGGACCTCAACGCCGCGTTGCGCGAGGTCACCCAGGCCAGCCGCGACGCCAGCACTGCGCTCGCCGAGGCCGCCCGCATGCTCGGCTCGGCCAACAGGCTGGTGGAGGTGCAGGGCACGCAGACCCTGGACAGCGCACGCGACG
>JAKLDZ010000728.1 GCA_022703255.1 Myxococcota bacterium
GGTCGTCCTCGTTCGGCGTGCGCGTGCGCGTGCGCGATCCGGTCGTCCTCGTTCGGCGTGCGCGTGCGCGTGCGCGATCCTCATCTGCACATCCGAGTCAGCATCGACACGATCCTGACCAGCAGAGCCTTGCCGCGCTCTGCGGTCGCCCGGTCGATCCTTCCGGCGACGAGACACACATCGACCAGTGCGCCGCACTCCATGGCCGAACCTCTGGCGATGGCGTGGAACCGGGCGCGATCTGGCGCGGACGGCTTGCCTGCTCCCTCGGCGATGTTGAGCACCACCGAGATCGCAGCCCTCCTGAGTTGATCGCGCAACTCACCGTCTCCGCGCTGCGGAGATTCGATGACCTGGAACGCGATGGCCAGAAACTCGATGGCGCACCGGTAGACGTCGAGGTTCTCGTAATCAAGACGTTGAGCTGGGAATTGATGGTCTTGCATTCCCCCCTATCGGACGGCGATTCGCTCTGGTTGCGTGGAGTTCGCTTCCGCGCACGCGCACGCGCACGCCCAACGATCACGCGAACGCGGAGGGGGGGGGCGATCCCGCGCACGCGCACGCGCACGCGAACGCCGGAGGGGCGCCCGGACTGATCCCCGCTGCGCGCGTCGAGCCAGGCAGCTGCGCTCACCCCGTTGCGCGGCGCGGGCCCTTTGGTGCCGCTCGGGATGCAGCCGGGCTGCGTTTGGACGAGGCAACGCGCGGCTTGGCGGGAAAGAGGTCGATCACGACGTCCGTGCGCGCCGCACCTCTCGGGGGGTCCGCAAGACGCGCAGCGCTGATGGCCTCTGCAACCTCCCTTGGCTTCGGAGTCTTGCCGGGGCCGCCCATCATCTCCGCCACGCTGATGGCTCGCAGCATCAGGTCATGTTGAGGGGAAATCGCGTTCTCGCCTCGCTCCCAGTCCGCCACCGTTTCTCTCGCGATCCCCATGCGCTCGGCCAGAGCCTGCTGGGTGAGCCGGAGGTACTTCCGCAGAAACCGCGCACGGTCGGAAGACAACCGCTCCGGCTCCCTGGCGACGAGCAATGCCAACCCGTGCATCACGGAGTTGACGACCTCGCCCTCCAGCGTGGCTCCGCCGCACTTGGAGCACCGAAGCCCGGGTGCACCGGTCAACGAAACCGGAATCCCTGCGAGAGGAGTGAAGTCGAAGCGGTCGAGCCTCGCCGCTCTCAACACCCCGCCGCATCCGCACTTCATGGTCATGGACTCTCCCTCACCGTTCGTCACTCGCCCAGCTTGAACACCGTGCAGAACACGCACCTGCGCCGCTTCTTGTCCAGGAACGCCTCCACCCCGACGGCAACCTCCTGGGTCTCGTCGAGGTCCGTGCCCGTGACCCTCCAACACGTGCCTCCGTTCCGGGGCCCCCCCCCCCGCACATACTCAACACACGCCGTGGCAGCATCGATGGCGTGGAACACGTCGAGAATGTCAATTCGTCGCTCCGCCATCCGGTCGTAGAAGTGGACCGATGGGACGTAGCGGCCAGCCCGCACCGCTTCTTGGATCCACGTGAGGGCTTCGTCTGCATTTCGGGGCCCGGGCATGAATGTAGTATGAGACTACAGGCGAGCAAGGCCGCGAGCC
>JAKLDZ010000729.1 GCA_022703255.1 Myxococcota bacterium
ACTTTGATCGCACAAAGTAAGAACAAACGCACACGGAACCACAAAGTGCGATCGGTGGGATGGTGCGCTCGCCCTGCTGCGCACCGCCACGACTTCCCCCGCGCAAGAACCTGCGCTATCGCGACGTTCATGCGCGCTGCCACGCTTTGCGGGTTCCCGCTCTCTGTGCTGATCGTCACCCTGTCGGCGTCGGCCTGCTCGCAACGGGCCGCTGCCCCCAAGGGGGGCGACGGACTCTCCTCTCCCATTCCATCCTCGACTGCGCAGTCAGCTCAGCCCGCCACGGCGACCGTCAACGCGCCGGCACCCGCAACCTCGGCCAGTGCTTCCGCATCGCAGACCTCCGCGGCCCCGGTGCCCGCTCCTGTGCCGAGCGGCCCCACGCCCGGCCAGGTCTACTGCGGCGCTCGCGCGTGCGACGCGCGCACCGAGTTCTGCTTCGCGGCCGAGGGGCGCCCCGGGGTCTGCAAGCCCAGAGCCGAATTGGAGCGTTTTCACGCTGGCTCCGGTGCCCAGGACCGGGTCCTCGAATGCGACGATGCATCGGATTGCCCATCGGGACAGCGTTGCTGCATGGGGGCGTACTTCGGGGGCACCGGTCCGGCGTCGCAGCTGTGCGACGCAACCGCGTGCCTGGCCTACGAGGCCTGCGTGCCCGGGGCGGCGTGCTCCGCGGGCAATGCGTGCAAGACCGAGCCGGCAACTCCGGCGTGGGGGCGCTGCGCCCCGGCGAACCTCGCGGTAGCGTGCGGCAAGTCGCGCTGCTCCGGTGACACTCCCGCCTGCTGCTGGGATTCGGACAAGAAGACCGGGGCCTGTGTCCCCGATGCGGACCACGGCGGATTCGACAAGTGCGAGGCGCCGGCCAAGACCCTCCTCGCCTGCCGCAACAAGGCGGACTGCGGCGGACAGTACTGCTGTCTTCACCCGATGCAGGGCTCCTCCTGCTGGGGTGCTTGCGGCGGGAGTGCGGACACGGTCCTTTGCGACACCTTCGCGGACTGCCCCAAGGAGGAGATCATGGGCCCGGAGGGCCCGGTGAAGTTCACGCGCTGCAACAAGTCGGGCGGGCTGGGATACTGCCAGTAGCCTTCCCCTGGCAATCATCCGGCCGCGGGCGTACGTTCCGCCTTCCATGACCACCACGATTCGATCCGCCGCACCCGCCGACGCGGCGCTCATCCTGCAGTTCATCCGCGAGCTCGCGACCTTCGAAAAGGCCCCGGAGGCCGTGAGGGCGACTGTGGAGGATCTGCTCCGCGACGGCTTCGGTTCGCAGCCTCGATTCGAGTCGTTCATTGCGGAGGTCGACGGCAGCTCCGCGGGATTCGCCCTCTTCTTCTACAACTACTCCACCTGGGAGGGCTGCACCGGAATCCATCTCGAGGACCTCTACGTCTCGCCCTGGGCGCGCGGCAAGGGCGTGGGGCGCGCGCTGATCGAAGCCGTCGCCACGCGTGCGGCGGAGCGTCGTTGCACCAGGCTCGACCTGGCCGTGCTGCATTGGAATCCTGCGCGTGAGGTGTATCAGAAGCTCGGGTTCCGCGCCTTGAGCGACTGGGTCTCGTACCGCCTCGAGGGCGACGCGCTCGCGGAT
>JAKLDZ010000073.1 GCA_022703255.1 Myxococcota bacterium
GATGGCGCTGAAGGCGGCGAGGGCGCCGATCTCGCCTGCGACGCGGGCTTTGGAGGTGCGTCGGGTGCCGAACATCTCGGACGCGGACAGGTCCACGACGAGCATGACGGTGAGCTCGCGCTCCTCGACGAACACCTTGACGAAGGGGTCGTTCATGCGGGCGGTGACGTTCCAGTCGATCTTGCGGACGTCGTCGCCGGGCAGATACTGTCGGACCTCGCGGAAGGCGAGGCCCTGCCCCTTGAAGACGGACGTGTAGCTTCCGGACAGCTCGTCGTTGGCGAGGCGCTTGGTGACGAACTCGATCTTGCGAAGCTGGCGGAAGAGCTCCTTGGGGATCATGGCGCACACGAAGCGGACGGAGCCGCGCTCACGGGACCTCGATCGCCTCGAAGACACGCCGGACGATCTGCTCGGAGGTGACCTCCTCGGCCTCGGCCTCGTAGCTCAGAACGAGGCGATGCCGGAGCACGTCGGGACCGATGGCCTTGATGTCCTCCGGGGTGACGTAGCCGCGCTGGCGGAGGAACGCGTGGGCCTTGCCCGCCATGGCGAGGGCGATGGAGGCGCGCGGGCTGGCCCCGTAATGGATCAGCCCCGAGAGCTGGTCGAGACCGTGGCGGCCGGGCTCGCGCGTGGCGCGCACCACCGTCACGATGTAGTCCTTGACGCGATCGTCGATGTAGATGTCGCGGACGACGTCGCGGGCTTCCTTGAGCTGCTCGAGGGAGGCGACGGACTTGACCGAGGCAGGGCTGGGAGCGGTCACGCGGTCGATGATCAGTCGCTCCTCCTGGCTGGAGGGGTAGTCGACGCGGACCATGAGCATGAAGCGATCGACCTGGGCTTCGGGGAGAGGGTAGGTGCCTTCCTGCTCGATGGGGTTCTGGGTGGCCATGACGATGAAGGGGTCGGGCAGGGGCCAGGTCTTGTCGCCGATGGTGACCTGGCGCTCCTGCATGGCCTCGAGCAGGGCGCTCTGGACCTTGGCCGGGGCACGGTTGACCTCGTCGGCGAGCACGAAGTTCGCGAAGACGGGGCCGAGGCGCGAGGTGAACTCGCCCTGCTGCTGATTGTAGATGACCGTGCCGGTCAGGTCGGCGGGGAGAAGGTCCGGGGTGAACTGAACGCGCGAGAACTTGCCCGCGACCGTGTCACACATCGTGCGGACCGCGAGCGTCTTCGCCAACCCCGGCACGCCTTCGAGCAGCACGTGACCGTTGGTCAGCAGGCCGATGAGGATGCGCTCGATCATGGCGGTCTGGCCGACGATGACCTTGCCAACCTCGGAGACGAGGTCCTCAGCGAAGGTCGCGTGTCGTGCGACCATCTCGTTCAACGCGCGTACATCGTGCATGTCCCGGGGCCTCCAAGACCCGCTCCGGCCGCTGCCGGCTCAGTGGGCGCCTTGTATAGCGGCTCGGGCCCCTGGGACAACCGGGAGATGCAAACTATTCCCAGGAAGGAGGGATCGGCGGGGGAGGAGGGCTACTCGTTGCCGGCCCGACGCTTGTGGAACCGGTCGACATCCAGGCCCAGCAGGCGCATCCGGGTCCAGAGCGTGGTCCTGGACATGCCGAGGCTCGCGGCAGCCCGCTCCCGATGGCCCTCGGCCGCCGCCAGCGCTTCCTCGATGCGCACGCGCTCCGCTCGCGACTCGCCGTCGAGCGCAGCGACAATCGCATCCGAGATGCGCGGGGAAGGCATCGTCATCGCCTTCGGCCTGCGTCCGCTGGGGCGACGCGTTGCGCCGTCGGTTGGGCGGGACAGCTCGTTCTCCATGATGTTGGCGAGCGTTGCCTCGTCGACCAGGGAGGTCTCGCACAGCAGCGCGACGCGCGTGAGCACGTTGCGAAGCTCCCGGAGATTGCCCGGCCAGGCGTGGCGCGCGAGGCAGTCGACGGCGGGGGCCGACAGACGCAGTCCGGGGCGGCCGGCATCCGCTGCGATCTCGGCCAGGATGGCGTGGGCCAGCCTCGGCAGGTCCTGGCTGCGCTCGCGCAGCGGCGGCACCCGCATCATCACGCTCGCGAGACGGAAGAACAGCGGCTGCAGGAAGCTGCGTCCGTCGGCGAGCCAACCCACCTCGCGGTCCGTCAGCGCGATCACGCGGCCTCGGAACGGCACGTCCACGCGCCCTCCCACGGGACGGAACACGCGCGTCTCCAGCACGCTGAGCAGCTTGGGCTGCAGGTCGAAGGGCATGTCCCCGACCCCGCGCAGCACCAGGGTTCCGCCGCGAGCCTGGGCGAAGGCCCCGACACCCGAGTCGGCAGTCTCGCCACCCAAGACCGCCTCGTGAGCCGTGCCGAACAGGCGCGCCTCGAGCTGCGCGGCGTCCGCGTCGAGCAGGTTCTCCACCACGAATGGCGCCGCGGGGTTGGCGCTGTGGGCGTGGACGATGCGCGCGACGAGGTCCGTGCCCGAGCCGCTCTCGCCGATGACCAACGCGCAGGCGTCGGCATGCGATGCGACCATTCGCACCATCGCCGCGAGGTCCTGGACCGCAGGCGCGCTCGACGTGAGGAACTCCGAGGAGAGGCTGTCGGACTGTCCGAAGTCATGGCGCGCGGCCTGGCGCGTGCGAGCCAGACGCCCCGCGTCGTCGACGACGTGCACGAGCTGGCTCACGCTCACCGGCGCGCTGAGGTAGTCGAAGGCGCCGGCCTTGGCGACGGCGACCGCGTTGGCGACGGAGGGGAAGTTCGCCATCACGATGACCTCCGGGCGCGCGTGCTCGCGAAGGATCTCATGGCCGAGCTCCAGCCCCGCTCTGCGATCTCCCATGTCCGTCTCGAGCACCACGACGTCGAAGTGATCTGCGTTCAACGCCTTGCGGGCGTCGGGGGCAGAGGCGACGATACGCACGTGATGTCCGGCGGCCTCGAGGCCTTGGGCATACGGGCGGGCAACGTCTGGGTCGGTGATGCCGAGAAGCACCCAATGGTTGTCGTCGCGAAGATTCATCCAAGCCTCCTGTTCGATTGGACGTCGGGGCGTCGTGCGGACGTGTCGAGCCGACGTTCGTGCGACGGCGAGCTCGCGGGCATACGCTGGGGACACGTCCAACCTACCCGATGATACGCGGCCGGACAAAGACAGAATCGCCTCGATCGCATCGATGGAAGTCGATTTCGCTGCGGTTTTGTCGGACATTTTCACGGGGCATGGTTGGTTACCGCAGTGACCACGTCCCTCCCTCCGGTGCCGGCGGGCCGACCGGGAATGGCTGTTTTCCAGCGAGCTGCAACGACTCTCGAGGTGCCGTTGTGGTGGTATCGTCAGTTACCACTCACGATCATCGAGCTGACTCGCAAACAGGGCGCGAGCGTCGCCGAGCGCGGCGCATACGTGCTCGCTACTGCGTCGATCGCGTGCAGCAACCGATCGAAGCTCGCCGAGATCGTGACCTCGCTGACCGGGTAGGCGAGCCGACCATTCTCGATCCAGAAACCCGATGCCCCCCGCGAGAAGTCCCCGGTCGTCGGGTTGAACCCGAACCCCATCATCTCCGTCACCAACAGCCCCCGCGGCGTCGATCGGACGATCTCCTCCTGCGTCATCCCCGGCACCGGCTGCAAAACGAAGTTCGTCGTGCCCGGACCCACTCCACCGCTCGCGCCCCGCGATGCGCTGGCCGTGGAACGCCGCCCGAGCTTGCGCGCGGAGTACGAGTCGCACAGGAACGTCCGAAGCACACCGCCGTCCACAACGAGGTTCCTCCGCGACGCCAGCCCTTCGCCGTCGTGGGCCCGCGAGCCCAGGCCCCGCACGATCAGCGGATCGTCCAAGACCGTGACCAGCTCCGATGCGATGCTCGTCCCTTCGCGTCCCGCCAGATAGCTCGACTTGCGCCAGACCGCAGAGCCGACGAGCAGCGATGCGAGCAGGCCGAGCAGCGACGAGGCGGTTTCCTGGGGGAACACGACGGCGGTCTCGCAGGTGGGGACCTTGCGAGCCCCCAGCATCGACACCGTGCGACGCGCTGCCTCGGCGCCGATGGTGGACGCAGCGGGAAGGTCCGCGGCGTGGCGACGCGCCTCGCTCCACCCCTCTCGACGCTTCTTGCCGTCAGCATCATCGGCCACCGCGACACAACTGATCGACTTGGCCGACGAGCGCCTCACGCTTCGGAACCCTCCCGACAGAACCATCGCAGAGGCCCCGGTCGCGATGCCACACGTCGTCCCCTGCATGTTCGTGATGCGTGGATCGAAGTCCCGAGCCGCCTGCTCGGCCGCCCTCGCCTCCGCGATCGCCTGCTCCGCGTCGATGCTCTCGATGCTCGGGTCGTACAGGTCGAGATCGGCAAACGGTCCCGCCGCGATCTCCGATGGATCCGCTGGACCGGCGAACGGATCCGGCTGGGAGAGCTCGGCAAGCTCGAGCGCATCGCGCACCACCCGCTCGATACCCGACGGCGACAGATCCGAAGTCGCCGTCAAGGCGACCCTGCTCCCGCGGATTACCCTTAGTCCCGCGGAATGGTGCGACGCCTCCTCGACCAGCTCCGCCTCGCCCAGCCGCACCTTCGCCGCAAGCTCGACCCCCTGCCGAACCACCGCTTCGGCTACGTCGGCCCCCGCCGCACGCGCTCGTTCCACAAGCTCCGCTGCCTGGTCCAACAAGGTGCCAAACGCCGCCTCATCCATCGCCTCGTCATGGCCGCAACCCGACGCGGGCGCAAGCGCCGTCACTCGGCCGTGTCCCGGAGCAGCCCTATCGGCGCTCGCCGCGCGACGCCCCCGGCGAGAGCTTGCGCAGCTCACGCACCGTGAGCGCGAGCGCCACCGCCAGCACGCCGTTCATCCACACCAACGCGTACCCCAGCGCCGTCCCTGCGATCGACCGCGTACCGAAGTCGCCGTGGAACTGGTCGTAGGAGGCGGCCATCCCCAGACGCCCCGACAGCACCAGCACGGCAAGGGCCACCAGCGCGACGGGGACGCCTGCGAGCACGAGCGTAGGTCCGATACGCCGACGCCGCGCATGCGGAGCGCCGACCACGAACCCGACTGGCACCGACACCGCGTCGAGGAGCACCAGCGCCAGGACAATCGCCGAGGGAATCCGGCGCGCGCTCACCAGATAGGCAAACGCCCAGTCCGTGTCGAACGCAGCGAAGTACCCGGCTACCGGCGCGAACACCAACAGCCCGAACAGCGCCGATATCTGCAGCCCCCGGGATCCCCACACGGTCCCGGGCTCCGCCGTCAGCTCGCCGATCGCCGACCACGCGAACACGATGCCGAGCACGAATCCAAGCAGAGGCGCTACGAAGACAGGCATCTTCCACCGATCCCGAACCGTCAGCACTCCTAGCACGACCCCCGACGCCGTTCCATCCGCGACAGCCTCCTCGACGACGTCGGCGCTCCGCGCTACATGCGCGTCGTGGATCCATCCAGACTCAAAGCCCTGCTGCACAGCGTTCGCGACGGCTCGCTCTCCATCGAGGATGCGTTCGCGCAGGTCAAGGACGCCCCCTTCGCCGATCTCGGCTTCGCTCACGTCGATCACCATCGCGCCCTGCGCCAGGGATTGCCCGAGATCATCCTCGGTGAGCCCAAGACTCCCGAGCAGATAGCCGCCATCGGCTCCGAGCTCATGAGGTCCGGCCAGAACGTCATGATCACGCGGCTCGATGCGGCCAAGGCATCGGCAGTCCGCGAGGCGCTCCCCGACCTTCACTACGCCCCGGAGGCTCGCATCGGCACCGTCGAGGTCTCTCCCGTCGTTCCCCGTCCAGGACGCGTCGGCGTCGTCACCGCAGGTACCGGCGATACCCCCGTCGCCGAAGAGGCGATCGAGACCCTGCGTATGGCCGGGGTCTCCGCCGAACGGCTCTATGACGTGGGAGTCGCCGGTATCCACCGCATCCTCGCCATCCGCGAGCCGATCGAGAAGGCCGACGCGCTCATCGTCGTCGCCGGCATGGAGGGAGCCCTCGCCTCCGTGGTCGGTGGCCTCGCCGCTTGCCCCGTCATCGCGGTCCCCACCAGCGTGGGATACGGTGCGCAGCTCGCCGGCTTCACGCCGCTGCTCGGAATGCTTACATCCTGCGCCGCCGGTGTCGTCGTCGTGAACATCGACAATGGCTTCGGCGCTGCCATGGCGGTGCACAGGATCCTGATGAGCCTCGAGCGGGCCGCGGTGAAGTCATGAGGACCGGTCACGGTCACGGTCACGAGCACGAGCACGAGCACGAGCACGAGCACGCGCACGAGCACGCGCACGAGCACGAGCACGAGCACGCGCACGAGCACGAGCACGAGCACGAGCGTGGACGGAGGCTGCTCAAGCAGGGGGAGGGCAGAGGGAAGGCCCTGTTTCTCGACGCGTTCAGCGGGGTGTCGGGCGACATGTTCGTCTCCGCGCTGCTCGATCTCGGAGCTCCGCTGGAGGCGCTCCGAGACGCGCTGTCCAAGCTGCCCGTGTCGGGGTTCCGCGTCGCACGAGGCTCGCGAAGCTACTCTGGGATCTCCGCAGCATCGTTCGACGTCGAGGTGGACGCTGGTCAGCCCGAACGCACGTGGTCTTCCATCGACGCGATGCTCGCGGCGGCACCGCTGGACGATCGCGTCCGCGAGCTTGCGCGCCGGATCTTCCTCACGCTCGCGGAAGCCGAGGGGAGGGTGCATGGAATCGATCCTGCGCGCGTGCACTTCCACGAGGTGGGCGCGGTCGACGCGATCGCGGACGTGGTAGGCGCGGCGGCGCTGGTGAGCTGGATTGCGCCGGACGAGATCGTGTGCAGCCCCTTGCCACTGGGCCACGGGACCGTGCGGGCGCGACACGGGGTGCTGCCTTTGCCGGCACCGGCAGCCCTCGAGTGCCTGCGGGGGGTCCCCACCTACGGCGTCGATCTCGAAGCCGAGCTCGTCACCCCCACCGGGGCGGCGATCGTGCGCACGCTGGCATCCCGCTTCACTCGATGGCCGGAGATCGTGCCGGAATCCACGGGGTTCGGCAGCGGATCCCACGACCTTCGGGAGCGACCCAACCTGCTGCGCGTCGTGCTCGGAACGCCCCACAGGCACGACGGCGAGCTCGGAACGCACGTCGTGGTCGAGGCGAACGTAGACGACATGACCGGGGAGCTGGCCGCCCACGCGCTTGCGCGTCTCATCGAGGCCGGAGCGCTGGATGCCTGGGCAGTGCCCGCCACCGGGAAGAAGGGGCGTCCTTGCCTCGTCCTCTCCGCCATCTGCGGCGTGGGCGCGGCCGATGTCGTGCGTAGCACGATGCTGCGGGAGACCACGACGATCGGGCTGCGCACCTACGAGGCGACGCGGGTGGAACGCCCCCGGCGCATCGAGACCGTGCAGACCGTCTTCGGCGCGATCCCTGTCAAGGTGAGCGGCGGAGCCTTCGGCCCCGAGCTCGCCAAGCCCGAGTTCGAAGCGTGCGCCGAGGCGGCTCGACTCGCCGGAGTCCCGGTGCGTGAGGTGATCGCGGAAGCCGCCGCGGTCTGGCGTGCCCAGCGCGTCAGCCCTGCGGGACGCGACCGGTGATTCGCAGTCCTCGCCATGATGACTCGATGATGCACTGAAGCCGCCCGACGAGTTGGGGGAGCCGACTCCTCGGCGTCGCCGGCCGTGGGCACAGCGTCCATGGGGCGGCCTTCTCCCCCCGGGGTTCTCCCAAGCCCCCCAACTTTTTTTTCTCGCCCGTGTCAGGAACCGCCGCTCCCCGGCGAATAGCAGGGCAGGCCGAGACGAACCGTCGCGCCCCCAAAGCGTGACAGCCTCGGCGATCGATTCATGCTCGTTCGTGATCGGAGCCCCGCTCTCCGCACAAGGAAGGCCATCATCATGAAGACCGCTCGCTTCGCCCTGTCCGCGCTTGCATCCCTCTCGTTCGTCGCCCTCGCTGGCATGTCCGGTTGCGCCTACGGCGGCCCCGCCGAGTCCGAAGATGCCGTCGAATCGGCAGCAGATCAGACCGACACGGCCGAGCAGAGCATCGCCTACAACGACGACCCGGTCATCGACCCTCCCAACCTGTCGATAACGACCATCGCATCCGGCGACGGTTGGCGTCGAATCCACTTCTCGGGAGAGCTCCCGGACGGCGACACGGGCGTGGTCGAGCAGACCAATCGGACCGTGATCGTCATCGAGGGGGCGAGCAAGATCGCGAGTTCCCCCGTTCCGTCGAAGATCAAGCAGGCGATGCTGGCGGAGGCTGCGCTCAAGTCGGCGTCCGAGCAGAACGACGCCATCGCCGTGGACGAAGAGGCCGCGCAGACCTACGAGACGCAGACCTACAGTCCCTACAGCGGGTGCAGCAACGACGACCACGAGTATTCGAAGACGGTGGACGGGTCGAAGACGAAGGCGTTCACGAAGAATGGCGTGGCGGGAGAGCTGTCCGGATCGATCACGATCACCACCACGCTGACGGCAAGCGCCACCGCCTCGCTGTCCGTCCGCAGGACGCGCAAGAACATCTGGCCGTTTGGCTGCAGGACCGTGTGGGTCACCTACAGGGGGCTCGAGCTCGAGGGCAGCGCCACGGTCAAGGCCGCGCTCGATGCCCAGGCCACGTTCGAGAAGAAGTGGAACTGGTCCGACGAAGTCGCCAAGATTCCGCTGGGAACCTGGGCGTTCTCCGCAGGAGGATTCCCCGTCGTCGTCGGATTCAACGTGCCGATCACCGTCGGCGTCGATGCAGCCGCGAAGGCGACGTTGAACGCCAAGGGGGCCGCTACCGCGACCGGGTCCTTCGAAGTGGCGTGCACCACATCGACCTGCTCGGCGAGCAAGACTGGTTCCGTGGGCTATGCGCCCGAGGGGACACCCACGGTGGCCGTGACGGGGCGCGTGCAGGTGAATCCGTGGGCGCAGGCGGCGGTGCGCGGGTTCCTCTATCATGAGAAGGCCGCGCGAGCCCAGGTCGGACTCCGCGCCGACCTCGCGGCGGACCTGTGGGGCTATGCTGGAAACGATTGCGGCGATGCGAACAACGACGGAGTGAAGGAGCAAGTCGAGGCCCTCACCCTGGACATGCAAGGGAAGCTCTCCGTCACGGTCGACGCTGCCATTGCAAACAAGAGTGTCTACTCGAATAGCTGGAAGGTCTACGAGACTCCCCATCGATTCTGGGACCTCATCGGATCGAGCGCCCTGGACCCGATCTTCTACATCCAGAGCAGCTCCGGAACCTCGAAGACCGTCGTGGGGAAGATGCGCCCCTGCTATCCCTACAGCGACAAGGTGTACTACGATATCGTGTGGAACGACGGCTCCCAGGACATGCTCTTCCTCGAGTCCCCGCAGACGCAGTGGAGCAGGACGCACGGCTACGCGAATGTTCCCGCAGGCGTGACGCTCCATGTCAAGCAGGACCTGGCAGGACGGCAGCTCAACCGTACGGTCAGCCGCGCGTTCTTCAAGCCGTTTGGCGGGATCGTCCTGCCGCAGACTCCATGACACGGCGGTGATGCACCGGGGTGCGAGGGAGACTCCCTCGCACTCCGGTCGTTTCCATTCCATGGTGCGGTGAGCTGCCGGGCGCGGGCTCGAGACGAGACTGTCTCGCTCCTGCGGTGCGACTTCGCTCCACGGGAGGGCGCCCCCCCGCGCGGTTACACGGGGGAACGGCCTTCTCTTTGGGAATCGGGAGTCAGCGAGGGTAAACGGTGACGGGTGTGTTGTAGTAGACAGACAACGGCGAGACGAAGCTGTTGATCTGGAGGGATTGCGGATGTGACAGCGGCCGTTCGACGATCCAGGTGCGCCTGCTGACGAAGACTGCGTAGGAATCGGTATCGTCGGGCCACAGCGGGTCGTGAACGACGTAGAGGGTGCCGTTGCGGATGAACCCGCAGACATCGCAGGAGGGCTGCTGGACCGCCATGTTCTTGCACTCCTGGGTTTCCGGGAACCATACGAAGGTAGGTCCCTTCATCTCGCAGCACTCCTCCGGGGAGCCGCAGATCTCGGAGAGCGTCCCGCTCTGCATGGGGGTTCCGCAGGTCGCGACGCTGGTGGAGCAGTCGGCGGCGATGGCGAAGCGTTCGGGTTGGCCGGGCAGACTGTGGCCGCCGGGCGCCGCGACGGACTGGAGCGCCAGATACGCTGCATCGGAGGGGGTCGCAGCCTTGTTCCACTTGTAGATGCAGAAGTCGGGCTGATTGGGGTGCATCCTGCAGCCCATCCACGAACCACCGGTGGTGGCGATCGTCGAGCAGGATCCGGAACTCACCCTCACCAGATAGGTCGCGTAGGCTTGGGAGCAGGAGCCGACCCAGTAGGGAGTCGTATCGAGGATCTGTCCGGGGATGGGGCTCACGAGCCCGTCGCTGTTCTCGCCGACCGGTGTGTCATCCGTCTCTTCTGGCACACCGACGGCACACGCACCGAGCGCGAGGACGCCGGCTGCTACACCGCCAACACGCCAGAAATTTCGCATCGCAAGCTTCATGATTTCACGCTCCGGACTGGATTTCTTTGTCTTGAGACCGTCTTCTACGCGACGACGCGCGGGGCCTTCCCAGATGGATTCGATCGGCGTGCGAGTGGCACGGCGGTCGAGCGGGCTGCGCTCGCTGCAATCCCTCAGCCAATGGAGGAGCCGCCATGCTCGACGAGATCGGGTCAGCCTCTTGGAGGAGCGTTCGGACATGCAGAGGCCCCTCGAGACCCGCGAGAGAGCTGCGATCAGCGCCGGCAGGAGAGAGGAGACAGGAAGGTTCGTCTGGACGAGGGAGTGTCGTGGAATGGCAACAACGGGGGCGCTCGAACGCAACAGGCAAGCGGTGCGGCGTTGCGACGCGGACACGGTCCAAGTGGGCGGAGTGGTCTCCCGGGGCGGAGCGCCCCACGGACGATGCCGAGGATTCGTCTCCGGTTAAAGGCAGAACGTCATGACCGCGGCCGTTGCACGGCGAAGATGGTTCGTGATATGAAATACTCGGAACAGGGGCTCTACCGCACAGATTCGAGCTGCCGAGCAGCAGGATACGACGATGTCCATCCGAACGTCCAAGGGGTTCGTCTTCGCGGTGCTCGCTGGGCTGGCAGCGACCGCCTGCTCCGACTCGACCGGATCCGATGGGGCCGGAGGCGCATCTGCCCCATCTGCGGTATGCGGGCATGCAGGAGTCACCCTGGGGAGCAGCTACACCGACCAGTGCGTGAGCCTGTTCTGCTGCGACTGGTTCAATCCGTGTGTAGTGGATGCCGCTTGTGCGGCGTGCATTGCCGGCACCGGCACGGGCTGCTCATCCAATGCATTGTATGGGAGTCTTCTGACCTGCATTCAGCAGAACAACTGCCTGGGGGGCGCCGGGGGCTCGGGCCACGGCGGTGGTGGTGGTGCGGGTGGCGCGTCGGGCGGCGCAGGGGCCGCGGGCAGTGCGGGTGCCTCGGGCGGTGCAGGCGTGTCGGGAGGTGGCGGGACCGCGCCGGATGGGGGCACGAAGTGTGCCGTCGATTCGGACTGCGCAACAGCGGTTCCCCCGACCACCCCGCCGGGCTGCGCGGAGGGGGTGTGCGATGTCACGACGGGCGGGTGTCTCGTGCGGGCGAAGGATGCCGACAGCGACGGCTACCGCGCCCAGCAGTGCGTTTCGAGTGACGCATCGGTGACGGTGACGTTGGGCGATGATTGCGACGACGGAAACGAATCGGTTCATCCTGGCGGATGGGACGGCCCGCTGGACCCGGCGGATCCGACGGCCCGGCCCGATCGCTGCAACGACGGAGTGGACCAGAACTGCTCCGGGGCGGATGGCGACATGCAGGCGAGCAACGGAGCGACCTGTCTGTGCACGCCGGGGGACGAGTCGACGTGCAGTGAGGACTCCGGGGGCATTCCGATCACGTGGCCCGGGGGGGTGCCGAATCCGGGCTCACCGTGCAAGTACGGGGTGAAGACCTGCTCTATCGACGCTCAGACCAGCAAGCCGAGGTGGGGGCAGTGCGTCGGCGCGGTTCCGCCTGCGATCGAGGTGTGCAACGGCGGTATCGACGACGACTGCAAGGGCGACGGGGATGCGCTGGCGTCGGACAAGCCAATGGTGTGCGCGGATGCCGACGGCGACAGCTACTGTCAGGAGCAGACGTGCAAGACGTCCGAGAGTTGCGGAGTGTCAGCAGGGTGGAACCTGGGATCGGTGTGCGCGGGGAAGAGCGAGCCGGCGTTCTGTGACGGGAACGACGCTGCGAATCCCGGGATACCGGAAGTGTGCAATGGCGTGGACGACGACTGCGACGGAACCACGGACGAAGGGGTGAAGACGGAGTACTGGTTCGACGATGACGACGACAATCACGCGCCGGCGGGAGTTGCGGCGGTGAGCGCGTGTGCTCCGCCGGCGGTCTGTCCCTCCGAGGTGCCGTCGTGTTCGAATCCCAGCCGGTGGAAGACGGGGTTGACGCCGGACGACTGCAACGACGGCGATCCGACCTGCTTCCCGGGCTCTCCGGACTCCCCCACGTGCGACGGCAAGGACCACGACTGTGACGGCAAGGCGAACACGGGGTGTGGGTGCCAGAACGGTGCGACGCAGACGTGCTACGAGAGCGAGACGAACGTGTGCAACAAGCAGGTCGTGACCTGCGTCGATGGGAAGTGGCCGGAGTGTCCGCCGCCGGTGTACAAGACCGAGTATTGCGAGGACAAGGATGGCGACGGGCACTGCAGCTTGAACTGCCAGCCTGCGTGCAGCTCGCCTGGTGGTGTGTGGAAGTCGGGTTGTCCGAAGGACGACTGCAACGACGATGCGGCGACGATCTACCCGGGCTATCCCGAGTCCCCGACGTGTGACGGGACGGACCACGATTGCGACGGAACGCCGAACGAGGGGTGCGCGTGCACGACCGGGACCACGTCGACCTGTCACGCGGGCAACTCGAGCGTATGCAATCAGGATGTGATCACGTGCTCCGGGGGCCAGTGGCCTGCCTGTCCGAATCCGATCTACAAGCAGGAGTACTGTCTCGACGCCGACGGCGACTCGCACTGCACGACATCGTGTCAGATGGCCTGCTCTGCCCCTGCGAAGCACAAGCCGAGCTGCGCCAAGGACGACTGCGACGACGGTCGCAACTGGGTCTACCCGGGAGCGTCGGAGACCTGCGGTGACGGGATCAACGCTGACTGCGACAGCAAGGGATTGGACAGCAACGGATTCAACGTCGGCGTGGCCTGCTCCGCAGGCGTCAGCGACACCTGCTGCTACCGCACGGGCACCTACGTGTGCAATGGAACAGCTTCCACGAAGTGCTCTGCGGCGGCTGGAGCGCCGAGCGACGTTTGGCACACCTCCCAGTGTACTGCGCCGGTCTCCCAGTCCGGGAAGTGGGATTGGGACTGCGATCTGTCCGGCAGCACCGAGAAACAGTATGACGTCGAATGCTCGCTCTTGTTCGATGCCTTCCTATACTGCAATGCAATCCAGAACTCCTACACGTGTGTCCAGCCCCACTACGTGGCATTTATGACGCCCGCGCCGTGCGGAGCCTGTGGGTCGGGTTTCAAGCAGGTGTTCTGCACCTGGTCGGCGACGGTCTGCAAGCCCATCGCACCGACCACGATTGATCTGGTCCAGGGGTGCAAGTGATGAACCGCGCGAGAACGACCCAGGCAGCAGCCCACGTTCCCATCGCTTGGCTGCTGTTCGCGGCCATCCTCGTCGGTTGCTCCAAGGAGAACAACGTCGAGGTCGGCTCCAACCCCAACGCGCACGTCGGCGAGGTGTGTACCTCGGAGGCCACCTGCGGCGACTCGGTCTGCGTGCTCGGATTCTGCCGCCCCTCGTGCAGCTCCGATTCGCAGTGCGTGGATGGCAATCTGTGCCTCGCCGGCGGGGGCAAGAGCGGATGTCGTCTCGCCACCGAGCTGTCTTGCGCCACGCCCGGGCAACCCTGTCCGGGCTCTCCTTCGCTCGTCTGTGCCCTCGACAAGTCCTGCCGCGCCCCCTGCACGGGCTCTTGCCCGGTTTCCGGACAGCAGTGCATCGCTGGTGTTTGCGTCGGCAAGGACGAGCCCGGGGCAAGCACCACCTGGTTCTCCTGCCCCACCGGCCGTTCCTGCGCAGGAGCCAAAGGGAGCGATATCGTCTCGTGCAACGAGACTTCGCCCGGTGCCACGGTCCTTGCCACTTGCGAGAATCCCGGGCTGTGCGAGATGGGCAAGGCGACCGGGCAGTGCGGAGCCAAGGTGTGCACCTCCGGTGCGACTCGCTGCGAAGCCGCAGTCGTCGAGACGTGCAATTCCGACGGTACGTCGTACGAGAAGACCTTCGGGCCGTGCGCATCGCAAGAGCTCTGCGAGCTGAGCCGGGGCAAGAGCGGGGCGACCGCGTGCATCGCTCCAGCCTGTGCGGCGGCGGACTTGAGATGCCGCGATGGCAAGGCGCAGCGGTGTTCGGCCGCGCTCACGGAGTGGGAGGATGCAGTGGTCTGCTCGGCTCCGACGGCGCAGTGCGATCCGGCGACTGGTACGTGCATTTCCGTGAAGGTCGACGTCACCGAAGTGACGCGCGACGCCTACGCGGGGTTTCTCGCTCTTGCCACCAAGCCTGGCGCTCCCGCGGCGTGCGCATGGAATGCGTCGTATGAGCCCGATGCTGCGTGCATGGCTCTGCCGACGGTCTGCCAGGGCGGGGCCTGCGGCGATCACCCCCAGGTCTGCGTGGACTGGTGCGACGCATTCGCCTACTGCGCTTCGCAAGGCAAGCAACTGTGCGGGCGACTCGACGGTGGCGTGCTCGGCTTCGATGCGTGGGACGACCCGGCGCGCAGCGCGTGGATGAACGCATGCTCCTCGGCTGGACAGCACGCTTTTCCGTACGGAGATGCGCTCGTCAACGCGAGCTGCAAGGGAGGCGTCTTCCAGCCCAACACCACCGTTGCTGCGGGCTCGCTGGCGTCCTGTCAGCCCCAGGTGCCAGGCTATGTCGGCGTCTTCGACCTGTCCGGCAACGCCGCCGAGTGGGACGACGCGTGCCAGAAGCCGTCGTCCGAGACCACGGCAGGGCCGAGTGATTCGTGCCATGTCCGAGGAGGAAGCTACCTCTCGCAGAACGCCGAGCTCGCATGTGCGGCGAGTCGCACGTTCCTGCGCAGCCAGACGAGCCCGGAGGTGGGTTTCCGCTGCTGCTCGCCGTAGGTACGGCGCAGCAGGGCTTGCGCTGCCGTTGCGATCATGGCCGCGCACGCCCCTGCGGCCACCCGATTCCGAACAGCGGCACCCGCCTCGGTCTGCGCCCCTGCAGCGTCTCCTGCATGCCGTCCTGCACCAGCTTCATCGTCTTCTCTGCCGATTCGGGCGACCCCCCCGTGAACAGCAGCACTCCCGGAATCCCCGCCGCGTGCACCTGCCACTCCGGTATCTTGATGTTGTTCGGCCGGTTCGCGCGTTCGGGAGGAGTTCGCTCCACCTTGGTGACGCGCAGCTCGCCGATGCTATCGAATGCGCAACTCCCCAACTCCCGGCTTCCCTCGACACGTCGCACCACGCGGCTTTCGAAGTCCAGGAGGATCGCATCGGCCGGTACGCGCTTGCGCCGGATTCCGTGGCGGATGAGGAACCCCGCCGCGATGACCAGGGACACTCCGGCCGGGATCATCCAGGGGTCGGTGAGGACCCGATTGCGGATCCATGCGTCCAACGCATAGACCGTCAGATAGCCGCCGAATGCGATCATCGCCAACCCCGGAAAGATGAGCAGTCCGGCGCCGGACGTGTCCTTCGCTCGCAGCCGCAGCACGTGGTCGTCGTCCCACGTCCCGGCCTGGGGAGTCGATACCAGCAGAACGATCACGACGATGGGCGGAACGAGCCACGCGATGAGAAGCGCGAGCAACGCATTGCCGATGCGCTTCGACCATGGCTTTTCTCTGTCGAACAGCATGAGCAGCATGGCAATCGCGCCCGTGATACCGGCATAGGCCCCGAAGATGATCTCTGGATGGCGCATGGGAACCTCGCACGAACCGGTCGCCGCTCCTCAATCGAGGAAGGATACCCTCTTCGCCGATACCGTGCCCCCGTCCGAGGTGACCTCGCAGACCCATCGGGCGAAGACCCACCCGTCGATGACCATGAGCTTCTGACGCGCAGCGGCTCGCGGGCTGGCGGGCGCCGGAGCCCCTGGTCCGGTCTGGGGTATCGGCCCGATCGTGTGAAAGCCGCGGGCTTCGGCCTCCTTCGCCATGGCGGACAAGTCCACCGATTGCCCGACCTGGACGTCACCGCAATACGACGTGACCCGATCGCGGGCGGCACGGATGCGCAGCCAGGGGTAGCCGATGGCCACGGCTGCGCCTCCCACGAGCAGGATCGCCACGATCGCCAGGGAGATCAGGACCCGTCGAGAGCAACCGGAGGCTTGCTGCGCTTGTTGAGCTGCCACCGGGCCACGATAGCGGTTCGTGCGTTCTCGGGAAGAGGGTTGCGCCGATTGACGGCACGTCGCGCCGGTCGCATGAACCCTGCCGCTCGTTCCGCCCGCTTCCCCTGGCTCTTGCCAC
The DNA here is from genome assembly GCA_022703255.1 of Myxococcota bacterium. Taxonomy (GTDB): domain Bacteria; phylum Myxococcota_A; class Polyangia; order Polyangiales; family Polyangiaceae; genus JACRCQ01. The sequence continues at coordinate 16,485 of JAKLDZ010000073.1, forward strand.
GACGCCCTTCCCATGAATCCTACCGTCCTGTCCGTCGCCCGGACCCACAACCTCCGAGGCATCTCCCTGTCCCTCGAACCCGGCGAGCTCGTCGCGGTCACCGGTGTGTCCGGCTCCGGCAAGTCCTCGCTGTGCATCGACACCCTCTACGCCGAGGGACAGCGCCGGTTCGTCGAGAGCTTCAGCCCCTATGCCCGCCAGTTCCTCGAGCGCCACGAGCGTCCCCCGATCGACAAGCTCGATCCGGTCCCTGCAGCCGTCGCGGTGGACCGCCGGGCTCCGGTCAAGAGCTCACGTTCGACCGTGGCCACGATGGCCGACGTGGAGCCCTACCTGTCGGCGCTGTTCCTGCGCGAGGCGCTTCCCTTGTGTCCGACGTGCGGCGTGGTTGCGCGCTACACGGACCCCTCCGAGGCCGCGGAGCGGGCTCTCGAAGGGCTCGAATCCGAGCGCGTCGTGGTGGTGTACCCCAGGCGAGTGGATGGCTCCGACGCCTATCTCGAGGCGCGTGAGCAGCTCCTCGCTGACGGCTACCGCCGCATCATGGTGGCCGGGAAGGTGCACGACCTCGACGAGGTGCGTCCGAGCGACGTGATCGGCGCGGGCGGGATGTTCGACGTCGTGCTTGATCGGGTAACGGCCGGGAGTGCGGGGCGTCGCAGGCTGCAGGAAGCGTTCGAACGGGCCTGGGGAACGGCCTCCGGCGTTGCGGCCGTGATCACCGAGACGGGGGAGCGCAAGATCGTGCGTCGCGGGCTGGTCTGCCCGACCTGCTCGATGGCATTCCAGCCTCCGCGCTCGGGGTTGTTCTCCTACCAGTCGCCGGTGGGCGCCTGTGCGGAGTGCAAGGGATTCGGGCGGGTCATCGGGTTGGACATCGGCAAGGTGGTGCCGGATCACAGCCTGTCTCTGGTCGATGGCGCGATACGCCCATGGAACGGACGCACGTCGCTCTGGGAGCGACGGGTGATGAAGAAGTACTGCGCGAAGGTCGGCATCGACATGACGGTGCCCTGGGGAGAGCTGACGGAGGCGCAGCGCGACGCGATTCTCGTGGGGGAGGGGTCGTGGCGCGGGGGGCGGTATCCGGGGGTGCGGGCCTGGTTCAAGTGGCTCGAGTCGCGTGCGTACAAGATGCACGTGCGCGTGCTGCTCTCGCGCTACCGCTCTTACGATCC
>JAKLDZ010000730.1 GCA_022703255.1 Myxococcota bacterium
GGGGCGGAGTCTAGCATGGTGGAGGGGATCGGGCGCAGCGGGGCTGGTCGGTCGTGGTAGGCTGATGGGACGGTGATGGGGCAGGTGGTGATCGATCTCGAGTTGGTGCTCGACCAGGTGCAGGGCAACCTGGTGCTGCTGCGGGAGATCGCGGGGATCGTGCTCGACGACTTTCCCCGGCAGCTAGGGCAGCTCGAGGAAGCGGCGCAGCGAAGGGACGCGGAGGGAGTGCGTCAGCGGGCGCATCAGATGAAGGGGGCGGTGGCGAACTTCGGGGCGCGCGAGACGGTGCAAGCGGCGCAGGCGTTGGAGCGCGCGGGGCAGCGCGGAGAGGTGGCGGAGTTCGACGGGCACGTTGCGTTGGTGAAGCTGGCCTGGTCGAAGCTCGAGCCGGAGCTGCGTCGCGTGGTGGCGGAAATCGACAGCGACACGTTCCTGCCCGCGAGGTGAGTGCGGGGTGCGGCGACGCGGATGGACGGGCTTCCCCTGAAGACGGCTTGCGCATACGCTGAGGTGACCATGTCTTCGCCAAGCCCGACTCGGACGCGCACGCGGACCATGACGACACCCAGCAAGGCGCACAAGCAGGTGCGTCGTACGGCGAATGAATCACGCGCCCGCAGGCAGGCGCCGCGACGCAAGAGCCGGTTGTCCACGGGGCTGGAGGTGGCGGATCTGGTGACCATCGGGATCACGGGACCGGAGCTGGCGACGCGGACACCAGCGTTGCGGTTGAACCAGAAGCTTTCGAAGAAGGACACGCGTCCGGGGCCGGAGATGCTCGCGAAGCTTCCCTGGCTGCAGCAGGATCGCGCGTACCGGGCGGGCTACTACCTGCTTACGCACGGGCTGCAGCAGCACGCGAAGCACCCCGAGATCGAGATGTGCAACGTGCCCGGAGCGATGCTCGAGGATGCGTCGAGGATGCTCAACACGATCGCGGAGTACGTTCTCCACGGCCACTCGCTGGGGCCCGGGCAGACGTTGTTGATCAACGAGGATCCGTTGGCGGTGGTGGGCTTCATGCAGGTCGAGGCGGGCACGCGTGGGACGGCGCACGACGACTCGGTGCTGCGGGTGGTGTTCTTGCGCTGACGGAGGGAGGGGGGGGCTCAGACGCCGAGGCGTTGGAGCCAGTGCATGACCTTGGCGAGGATCATGTCGACGGCGACCTGGTTCTCGCCGCCCTCGGGGATGATGACGTCGGCGAACTCCTTGGAGGGTTCGACGAAGGCGCGGTGCATGGGGCGGACGGTCTCGTAGTACTGCTTGCGGACCTGGGCGAAGGTGCGTCCGCGGACTTCCATGTCGCGTCGGATGCGGCGCATGAGCCGGATATCGGCTGCGGTATCGACGAACAGCTTCACGTCGAGGCGTTCGCGGACCTGGGGTTCTGCGAGGACGAGGATGCCTTCGACGATGACGACGGGGGTGGGGTCGATGCGGACGGTATCGGGTTTGCGTCGGTGGGAGGCGAAGTCGTACTGCGGCATGTCGATGGCCTTGAAGGCGCGCAGGTCATCGAGGTGGGAGACGAGCAGCTCGGTTTCGAGGGAGGAGGGGTGGTCGTAGTTGACGACGCAGCGTTCCTCGTAGG
>JAKLDZ010000731.1 GCA_022703255.1 Myxococcota bacterium
GCTGGCGATGGGGTTGGGGGGGGGGGTGTTGCGGAGGCGGCGGCGGGGGGGCGGGGGCTGACACGGCTGTCACCTGGACAGTCGTTCCTGGAATCTTGCCGGCGTCCCAATGACGCTGGCGTCATCCGACGGTTCCCGATGCACTGACAACGGAACGCCGGTTTACCGAGCAGCTGTCGGCACCGACGGCACCGCACACGAGACTGGCTGACACCGGCGTCATGTTGTATGGACCGCCTCCCATGAGCGCTTGGTTTGTTGGCATTGATGTCGGTGCAGAGAACGTGAAGCTCGTCGCGATCGAACGTCGCGGCGCCGGTGTGGGGATTGCGGCGCAGCACGAAGCCGCGCACCACAAGGATCCGGAGTCCACGGTTCGGGCATTGCTCGGGCGGTTGGGTGGGCAGCCGATCGCGGGGGTGGCTGCGACGGGGCGGCTGGCGCGGATTCTGCGCATGGAGAAGGTGCCGACCAAGGCGGCTCTGCGGCGTGGGGCGCGTGCGGTGCATCCGGAGCTGCCGGCGCTGACGGTGGTGTCGATTGGCGGCCACGGGTTCAGCGTGTTGGAGCTGGGGGCGCGAGGGGAGGAGTGGTTCCAGCAGAACTCGCGTTGCTCCCAGGGGACGGGGAACTTCCTGTCGCAGCTCGTGTGGCGTTTCGGCCTGACGGTGGAGGAAGCGTCCGAGCTGTGCGATCACGCGGAGGCGTCGCCGCTGTCGGGGCGGTGTCCGGTGATCCTGAAGACGGACATGACGCACCTGGCGAACAAGGGGGAGGACAAGGCGCGGATCCTGGCGGGGCTGTACGACGCGGTCTGCGAGAACGTGTTGACGCTGGTGCGATCGAGGCTGGCGCCGCGCGAGGTGGTGTTGACGGGTGGGGTGACGCGGTCTGCGCGTGTGCGCAGGACGATCGCGAAGTGGCTGGAGCAGCGGGGCATGTCGCTCGCGGCGTCGAGGCCCGAGGACGGCTGGCTCGAGGCGATCGGTGCGGCGACGCACGCGATGGATCACGAGTGCGGGATGCCGGCGAGCGATCAGCTGTTCGTGCGCACCTCGGCGACGCAGCTCGAGGCGGTGCCGTCGCTTCGGGAGTCGCTGGCTCGCGTGCACCGGCTCGCGGCCGGGAGCCTGGGAGGCGAGGCGAGCGCGGTGTATTTGGGGTTGGACATCGGCTCGACGGGTTCGAAGGCGGTGGCGGTGGACGCGTCGGGGGGAAGGCCGGTGTGGGAGGCGTATCTGAACACCGAGGGGGCGCCGGTCACCGCGGCGCAGCGGCTGATGGAGCGGTGGCTGCAGGGCGAGCTCGCGCAGGCGAAGGTCCTGGGCTTTGGCGTGACCGGCTCGGGGCGTGAGGTAGTGGGTTCGCTGTTGCGCACATGCTACGGCGACGAGCGGGTGTTCGTCATGAACGAGATCGCCGCGCACGCGCGCGGTGCGACGTCGATCGACCCCGAGGTGGACACGATCTTCGAGATCGGGGGGCAGGACGCGAAGTACATCCGGCTGGAAGGCGGGCGGGTGATCGACGCGGCGATGAACGAGGCGTG
>JAKLDZ010000732.1 GCA_022703255.1 Myxococcota bacterium
AAGTTGAGCGCCACCGACGACGTCTCCCCGCCGGGTTGGGACATCTGGATCCGGTACACCTCGTCCCAGACATCGAACACGATGCGACACGACTTGACGGTGCCCGCGACGGGCGAGGACTTGGAGTCCGGGTAGAGATAGGCCCGGGCCACGATGACCGTGGGCAGGCCGCTGCGGAGCTTGCGCTCGACCTCCGCATCGACGACCTCGCGGTAGGCGAAGGAGGAGCGCAGCACGAGGTTGGTCTTGTCCCAGGAGAAGGAGGCGCGCTTGGCGGGCAGGTGTGCGGGGGCCGTGGGGGCCGGCTCCTGGGCCTGCAGCGAGGGGGCGGCCAGGGCGAGGGCGCACGCGGTCGCGAGCGACGCGATCCAGCGTTTCACGGCCGCGCCTCGCTCCGAACGGGAATGAACCCGAGCACGTTCGAGAAGGCGAACATGAACCCGCCGGCGTTGGTGTCGAGGCGGACTCCGAGGTTGAAGGTCAGGTCCACCGGCACGCGCGACAGCCCGTGGTATCCGCGCGGCGGATCGTTCAGGTCCCGCGCTGTCGCCAACCCGTAGATGCCCGCCGAGCCGAACAGGTCCACGCCGTAGACCGAACGCTGGCCCCGATACAGCGGGATCCGGTACTCCCCCTGGACCTTGCCGGCGTAGCTTCCGTAGCGGACCTCGACGATGTCGGTGTTGAAGAAGTTCGGCGACGGGCGCCGATCGGTGTTCAGATCGAGCATGCGATCCGGGAGCAGATCGCTGAAGTCGCCCACGTAGAAGCGCTCGTAGAGCGGCGCGCTGCCGCCGATGGCCCCGGCGAACGCCTGCAGACGCACCACGTGCCGCCACGGGAGCTGCCACCACTTCGAAGCGTTGAGCGTGAGCTTCTGGTACGCGTAGCTCGACCCCAGCGGCGACAACGACACGTCGCCCGTGAGCGTCGCATGCCACCCCCGCGTCGGCAGGAACGGCGAATCCCGCGTGTCGTAGACCACCGTGCCCCGGATCGTGGACAGCAGGCTCAGCCCCCCTTCGAGCCCGAATTCGATCGGCTCCCGATCCAATCCGCGTCGATGCGAGGCCGCCAGCGGAAGCGTCGCGTCGATGCGCTCCAACCGGTAGTCGAGCCACAGCTGCACCGGCACGCTCAGGTCGTGTCCCAACCCGAAGCTCCCGCCGAAACGCTTGTAGCGCACGACCGCGTAGTCCTGCACGCGCTCCGTCGCGTTCGCCGGATCGTCGTAGAGCACGTCGCGATTCCCGTAGAAGTCCCGGGCATCGTTGTGCAGAAGCGTCGCCGACGTCATCCACGAGCTGCCGAGGAACGACGGGTCGAAGTAGCGTATTCGCAGCGCGAGCTGCTCCTGGGCCACGCCCATCGCGCCGCCGAGCGTGATCCCCGTGCCCGCAAGATTGGTCTCCGCGACGTCCAACCCGCCGTAGGCCGTGAGCGGACGCGCGTTGCCCCGGGTGTCCGCGTCCGCCGACAACCCCATCCACAGGTCGCTCACCACGAGCGTGTTGCGCTCGGCCACCTCCACCACCAGCACC
>JAKLDZ010000733.1 GCA_022703255.1 Myxococcota bacterium
CGTGTCGGTGAACCCCTCCAGCCCCAGCATTTCGGCGTACCAGAAGTGTCCACTTCGTGTCAGCCGCACAGTCATGTCCATCGCTTGGGTATCACCCAGGTGACCGCTCCAACACGCCGCGTCATTCACGAAGCCGGCGTCGCGCTTCCATAGAAACACGTAGCGAACCGTCAGCGTGTCTCCCTTGCGCAGGATCGAGAACACCGCGCGCGGCTCGTTCGCCAACAGAGAGCTGCCCGGCTCGTCCTCGTCGAACCGGAACTCCGGCACGAACCTCTGCGCGATGCCCTGCTCGACCTGGTCGTCCAGCCCGTTGCCGTCTTCGTCATACACACAACGGACTTCATCGGGCATGCCGGCCGACAGAAGGATCGGCGACCGCGTGAGCCGCAGCCCCGGATGCGGTGGGTCTTGCGCCTCGGCTCTACCGGCCCCGAACACTCCGGTGGCCAGAGCCAGTGCGCCAAGGAACCGGAAGCGGCAGGTGTGGGTTCGCAAGGGAGATCCTTTCGTGGAAGCCGACAGCTCGAGACGTTCCGAGCGGACGCTCCGCATCCTCCAGGTTCTTCGTCTGCTTTGCAAGAGCTTCTGGAACCGCGGGTAGGAGCTGTGATCTCGAGCACCTCCGACGCCCCGTTCCGCCTTCTCACCCGATCTGCTTGCGAAAACGCAGCGCGCTCACCGCCAGAATCACCGTCCCGAACACCGCGAGCGCCAGGAGCTGCGGCGCCAGATCCCCGAACCCCGCTCCCTGAGAGCGGAGGCGTTGCGAGATCAACCGGGATGCACAGGAAACCTTGCGCGCTGCGGGGGGTGACAGGTCGGCGTGCGCTTGCGGGAATAGCCGCCGCACGCCGGCTCCGGAGGAGGGGGGGCGACTCTCCTAGAGGTCGATGGCGTACACGAACGATGCCTTGGGGTGGCGCAACATCCGCGTCGTGATGACCTGCATCGGCACCACCGCGCCGTCCACGTACTTCGCGATGAGCTCCTGCGCCTTCTTCTTGTCCCCCGTCGCCTTGATGCGCCCGACATCCTTCATCAGCTTGTCGATCGCCGCCGGGAGCTTGTCGAAGTGGATCACGAACGCTCCCTCGTCGGCGCCGTTCGCTGCCTTCGCCTTGGCGTCCCATCCGATCGCCCCCGCGTCCATCAGGTAGCCGACCTGGATGGCCGCGAGCTGGCTGTAGGGCTTGGGCTGCTTGCTCTCGGAGTACATGCCACGGCTGATGTGGCTCAGCGCCCAGACGATGCTGTCGGCGTAGGTCTGCTGCGCCTGCTCCGCGGTCAGGATGTTCTTGCGCCGCAGCAGGTCGACGTACCAGAGCGCCCCGCTCTGCGCCTTGAGCTCCTCGAGCGTCGAGGACAGCGGTCCGCCGAACAGCTCCTTGTCCACCTTGCCCTTGACCTTGTACTCGTGCGCCGGCCCCAGGTTGTGCGTCGCCTCGTGCAGGATCGTCGACAGAAGCCCCGGAAGCTGCGCATCGCTGTACCGCGCCACGCTCTCCTTCGACAGCAGCGA
>JAKLDZ010000734.1 GCA_022703255.1 Myxococcota bacterium
CCGCAGCGGAGCAGACCCCCCCGGTCGTCACGGCACCGACTGCTGCGCGGACCGCGACGAAGCCGCCAGCCACGCAGAATCCCGGCGCAAAGGCCCCGGCCCCCAAGGCCAACTGCAATCCCCCTTACACCGTCGATGCCAAGGGCGTGCGCACCTACAAGCCCGAGTGCTTGTGAAACACCCCGGTCCGGTGCCACGATCCGCTTCCATGTCCACCCCCTCTCGAGCACGACACCGCGGACTCCCCGTCGCCGTCATCGCCGCATGCCTCGGGATCGCAGGGCTCGTGTCCGGCGCGGAGCCCTCCCCGGACGTCAAGAAGCAGTGCGCGGCCGATCACTCGCAAGCGCAGAGCCTCAAGCTCGACGGCAAGCTCATCGCCGCAAAGGAACGCCTCGTCGCGTGCTCCGCCGAGGAGTGCCCCGCCGTCCTGCGCAAGGAGTGCTCCGAGATGCTCCCCGAGATCGATCGCGCCATCCCGTCGATCGTGATCGTGGCCAGGACCCCGGCGGGCGACGAGACCTCTGCCGTGAAGGTGTCCATCGACGGCGCGCCGGTGCTCGATCGCATCGACGGCAAGTCCCTCGCGATCGATCCGGGGGTCCGCAAGCTGCGCCTCGAGATCGCCGGAGCGCGACCGATCGAACGCGATCTCATGGTCCGCGAGGGGGACAAGGCCCGCGTGGTCGAGTTCCGGTTCGAATCGACGGCGCCTGCTGCTCCGGCATCGAGCGCGGCAGCGTCCACTTTCGCGCCCGCCGCACCCCCTCCCCGGCGCCCCATCCCCGCCGTGGTCTACGCTCTTGGAGGAGCCGGCATCGCCGCGGTCGGCGCCTTCGCGGTCTTCGCGCTCAGCGGCCGGTCGCAGGAGAACGAGCTGCGCGATCGCGGCTGCGAGCCGTACTGTCCCAAGAGCGAGACCGACGAGGTGAAGCAGAAGTACCTCATCGGAGACATCTTCCTCGCCGCGGGACTGGTCTCCGCGGGAGCGGCGACGTGGCTCTATCTGAAGCGTCCGGAGGTGAAGGACGAGAGCTCCTCCGCGCTGCGGTGGACGGTTGGCCCCACGCGAGGGGGCGCGTTCACCGGGCTCAGCGGATCGTTCTGAGGAGTGCTTTGTCGTGTCGCCCGGGACCGGCAAGCTGGACCGCACGCGCAAGCTGCCCATCTTCGCACGCGCCGGGGTCGGGCACGTGTGGATCGTCGACCCGTTGCAGCGCACGCTCGAGGTGCTCCGGCTCCAGGGCTCGCAGTGGTTGATCGTCGGGTCCTGGGCGGACGACGAGCGTGTGCGGGCAGAGCCGTTCGATGCGATCGAGCTGGAGCTTGGGATTCTGTGGGCCGACGTGCAGCTTGGGTGATCCCGGCATCGGCAACGGCTCGAGCAGCGCCATCGGCAACTGCGCCGATCTGGGAACCGTCAGCCCTTCGATGTGGAACCAGCCGGGGCGGTGGACCACCAACCGTGCGGCGGCGGGGACCACCCCGG
>JAKLDZ010000735.1 GCA_022703255.1 Myxococcota bacterium
GGAGCCGCCCACACCGGCGCTGCCGCCGGAGGAATCGCCACCGGAGCCGCCCACACCGGCGCTGCCGCCGGAGGAATCGCCACCGGAGCCGCCCACACCGGCGCTGCCGCCGGAGGAATTGCCACCGGAGCCGCCCACACCGGCGCTGCCGCCGGAGGAATCGCCACCGGAGCCGCCGACGCCCGTGGCGCCGCCGGTGCCTGCCTTCTTCCAAGGAGTGAGTTTGGGACGCTTGATGTTTCTGCTGTTCGAGGCGACTGGGGACGACGTGCTGTCGTCGAGGGGGGCATCCGCGTCGGCCGCGCCGCAACCCATCACCAACGCTGCCAGACCAATCAGAGTGCTTCCGTACTTCCTGAGCTTCATGGGGTTCTGTCTCTCCAATCCCCCCCGGGATAGCCGTCGTTTTCCGCCATGACCCCCGGGCGTGTTCACCGGAGGTCTCCAAGAAAGCTCCGTACGAGGATTGGCGATGAATCGAGATTGGTCAAACCAAAACACGAGTTGGGTCCAAATTGAGTGGGTGAGATGGATCGCGTGTAGGGAACCCGCAGAAGCGGTGTGCGCGAGACGAAGGTGTCAATCTGCCTACACCTGCCTTCAACATCGCATCAACCAGTTGTTGCGGAATGCGTGGACTGCGCGATCGTGCGAGGCAGTCGTTCCGGCTTCGCGGAGGCTTCCGCTGAGCGGCCGCTGGCAACGTCGATCGTTTGCACCAGCCGCGAGAGCGTGTAGGGTCGGCCAGCCATGTCCGAGCCCTTCCGCAGCATCGCTCTCCTCGCCATGATCAGCGCCATGTCGTGCCAGCATTCCGTGCAGTCGTCCGCCACGCCCACCGCTCCGGGTTCCGCTTCGCCTCCTCCGACGGCTTCGGCGGGTCAGCCGCCCGCAGGAGACGACGGGGGCGTCGGGTATCCGGCTACTCGTGTGGAGGACGTGAAGGACGTGGTGCACGGGACAGAGGTTCGTGATCCGTATCGATGGTTGGAGGATTCGCGCAGTGCGGAGGTGGGGCAGTGGATGGCAGCGCAAGACGGGTTTGCGCGCGCGCGGCTCGAGGGATTGCCGGAGCGGGACGCGATCGCGGCGCGGCTGCGGGAGCTGTATTACATCGAAGTGATGGGGGTGCCGCGGCAGTACGGGACGCGGGTGTTCTTCTCGAGGAGGGAGGCGGGCAAGGAGAAGGCTGCGGTGTTGTGGCGCGAGGGCATTGCGGGGGAAGACCGCGTGCTGCTCGACCCGAACACGTGGTCGAAGGACGGCTCGGTGTCGTTGGGGACATGGTCGGTTTCATGGGACGGCAAGACCGTGGCGTACACGGTGAAGCCGAACAACTCCGACGAGGCGACGTTGCACGTGATGGACGTGGCGACGGGGAAGAAGTCGGAGCGCGACGTGGTCCCGGGGGCGCGCTATGCGC
>JAKLDZ010000736.1 GCA_022703255.1 Myxococcota bacterium
GCACCGATGCTCCATCCCAGGATCGCGGCGCCGTCACCCAACCCAAGCTCCGTCCCCCGTCCCGGCCCCGCAAAACCAACTGGCTCCCCGCCGTCATCCTGATCGTCGGCTGGGTCCTCGCCATCATCCTGTTCATCGTCTCGCGCTGACCCGCGCACCCCTCCACGCGGCCGCGGTCGTAGACCGCCAGCTCAGCCCGGGCGATACCCGCTGATCAACGCCCGCGACAGCAGCCCCCAGCCGTCCGCGGCCACGAACAGCAGCAGCTTGAACGGCAGGCTCACCTGGGTCGGGTTGAGCATCTGCATCCCGAGCGCCATCAGCAGGTTCGCCACGACCAGGTCGAGCACGAGGAAAGGCAGGTAGATCGCGAAGCCGAGGGCGAAGGCCTCGATCAGCTCGGTGACCATGAAGGCGGGGATTAGCACGATGAGATCGTGATCGCCGACGCGGTCGCGCTGCTCGGGCGGCCGCGTGCTGCGGGCCGCCTCCAGGAACCGCGCGCGCTCCGTTGCCGACGCATTCGCGAACAGGAAGTCCCGCATCGGCTCGCGCGCCGCGTCGACCAATCCCACGACCATCGCCGCGGTGTCCCGCTCGCCGGCGTGATCGAGCACGGGTTGAGCGCGATCCGCGATGCGATCGAGGACCGGGGACATGGCCACGATCGACAGGGCGGCGGCGAGCGCCATCACGACGGTGTTCGACGGCACGTTCTGCGCGCCGATGGCTCCGCGCACGATCTGCAGCACGGTGGAGATCTTCAGGAAGGCCGTGAGGGTCATGAAGACGAACGGCGCGATCGACACGAGGGCGAGGACGACGATGAGGGCGACGGGGCGGCTGAGCAGCTCGTCGGGAGAGGCGGGGGGTGGCGGGGCGGGAGCGGCCCAGGCAGAGGCCGGCGCGATCGAGAAGGCCGTCGCGATCAGTCCGGGCAGCAGGCGCGCGGGGCTACCCATCGCCGGGCTCCTTCGCATCGGCGGGAGGCTCGGCGCGCTTCGGGGAGATCGACGAGAGGACGTCGGCGAAGGATCGCGGTGGGACCGCGGAGGGCGCGGGGAGGTCGGAGGCAGGCAGATCGCCCAGGCGCGTGAGGCCTGCCTCGGAGCTGCCGATGACCAGGACCTGATCGGCGATGCGCACGAGGAAGACCGACCGACGGGCGTCGAGGGGCAGCCGCCCGACCAGGGTCATGGGGCCGTGGGAGCGGCCGACCCCGAGCTTGCGTGCGCCGAAAAGGATCACGATCGCGAGGGCCGCCACGGCGAGGAGCGTGACCATGGTCTCGACGACGTAGGCGGTCATCGGGGACATGGGCGGGGAGCCTACACGATCGGCGGAGGGGGCGTGGGCGGAGAAAGGAGACGGGGGGAGGGGGGGGAGGGGAGAAATCGGAGAAGCGGGGACC
>JAKLDZ010000737.1 GCA_022703255.1 Myxococcota bacterium
GTCACCGTCGACTCTCCGCCGCAGAGATGCGGCGGCCCCATTGAAGCACGGCCGCCCACGGTTCGAGCAGCCCCGTCGAAAGGCTCTCCGCCGCAGAGATGCGGCGGCCCCATTGAAGCATCCTCAAGGTGCGCGCGGCCGGCGGGATCGCGCTGTCTCTCCGCCGCAGAGATGCGGCGGCCCCATTGAAGCAACGGCGTCGCGGTGGGTGACTACCTCTTCAAGCGCCTCTCCGCCGCAGAGATGCGGCGGCCCCATTGAAGCACCTCGCCCGCCGTGAGCCCGGAGGTGGAGTAGATCCCTCTCCGCCGCAGAGATGCGGCGGCCCCATTGAAGCCTCCTCTTCCGTTTCGTCGTCGTTCAGGATGGCAAGACTCTCCGCCGCAGAGATGCGGCGGCCCCATTGAAGCCCAGCGCCGTTGACGCGCACCGACACGCCTCCGGCACTCTCCGCCGCAGAGATGCGGCGGCCCCATTGAAGCTGAGCGTGGCCGGCTCGGCTCTCCCCACGGGCGCGGCCTCTCCGCCGCAGAGATGCGGCGGCCCCATTGAAGCTATTGACCATGAACGGAGAGGAGTTTTCGCTATGAGCTCTCCGCCGCAGAGATGCGGCGGCCCCATTGAAGCTTGCCGCCGCAGGAGCATTCGCAGCTCGTGCCCTTCTCTCCGCCGCAGAGATGCGGCGGCCCCATTGAAGCAGGCTGTCGATATGTCGTGAAACAACCCGGAGCGTGCCTCTCCGCCGCAGAGATGCGGCGGCCCCATTGAAGCTAGGTTACTGAGTCAGCCACGGGAGCCTCCTTCGTGCTCTCCGCCGCAGAGATGCGGCGGCCCCATTGAAGCCACGTCGCCAAGAGCGAGCGCGTCTCCGGGCTCGAACTCTCCGCCGCAGAGATGCGGCGGCCCCATTGAAGCATCTTCTCGTGGGTGTCGCGCGCGGCCTGCACCTGCTCTCTCCGCCGCAGAGATGCGGCGGCCCCATTGAAGCGATAGTTTGTTTGATTTTCATCGGATCCTCAAAATATCTCTCCGCCGCAGAGATGCGGCGGCCCCATTGAAGCCTCTCACTCATCGGCTGCCCGGTCATGCCCGAGACCCTCTCCGCCGCAGAGATGCGGCGGCCCCATTGAAGCCGGAACTCTCCGAGGCTCGGACCGAGTCCCGTGTTCATCTCTCCGCCGCAGAGATGCGGCGGCCCCATTGAAGCCTCACGCTTCCACGCCGCACACGAGCACTCGGCTTCCTCTCTCCGCCGCAGAGATGCGGCGGCCCCATTGAAGCTCGGAGGCAGATGCCGTCAGGGCTCGACGGGTCGGTGCTCTCCGCCGCACAGATGCGGCGGCCCCATT
>JAKLDZ010000738.1 GCA_022703255.1 Myxococcota bacterium
CCGCACGTCCTGCAACGGCCCTTTCAGCCGTTTCATCGCTCCCCGCTTCGCTGCGGCCTCCAACGCATGTTGCGCGGCGCTATGACTCAACGTAGATTTCGCAAAGGGGGAGGACGTGAGGGGGAATCTCGATGTCAATGGACAGAACGAGGAAGCCCTGGAACGTGCGGCAGCAATTCTGCCTGTCGACGGTACACTGCCCCCTTACCCCCACGGTCGTCTCGACTGGTCTTCGTTCACTGCAGCAGCGGCTCCAGCACGGGACGAGGTTGCATGCGGAGCGTGCGACTGCGGCCGCTCTTGATGATTCGTCCCGGGACGCGAATCGCCGCGCGCCGGACCCACACCGTGCGCCAGGCCTGAAGCTCGGGCAGGTTCGCCTCGACATGGCGATGCAGCAGGTTGTGGGCGAGCAGCTTGAGCTGCATGTGTTACCAGGCAGCCTGATTGATGCTCTGGAGGCCTGAATCGATCCGGCCTGATGATGGTCGGGCTCCGTCGGGGAGTGGGGAGACCATCAAGGAGTTGGTCCGCCGGAGATGGTTGAGGATACGGCTGGGGGATGGAGGAGGAGCATCGACGATTCGTCGGCCACAAAGTAGGTGACGGGAGGTGTACTTGGCGGTCCCCCTCCCGTCGTGCTCCGGACTTGATTGAAGAGGCGGAGCAAGACAGGGATCGTTCATTGCGACATCGACGTCAAGAGCTGGCTGCAGGGGTTGCCATCCGTCGAGCAGGCAAGGCCGGCGCGCTGCCCTCACTGTGACCGGGCCGGTCATCCCGTCGGCGGCCCCTTCGGTCTGGTCGGGCACGGGATCCGAGAGCGACAACTACGGGGCCGAATCGAGCCCGGGGGGGCGTGCGACGTTTTCGTGCTGCTGGCCCGACGGTACAGGTGCCGCTGGTGTGGCCGCACGGTGACGGTCGTTCCCCGCGGAGTGGTTCCCTTGAGGCACTACAGCGGTTACGCGATCGCGTCGGGATTCTGGTACTACGGAGTGCAGGGATGCAGCCTGCAGCAGACCCGGGCGCAGACGGCACCGGGCAGCACGTTCGAAGAGGGATGGCCGAGCCTTGGTCGATGGGCACACGCGGTCGAAGGAGGCGAGCTGTTCCCGGCTGTACGCCCGTGGCCTTCGAGCTGGACTCTGCAGCAGAAGGCCGAGCGCATCGCCACGACCCTGCTGGCCCTGGTAGCCGGCGACGAGCGCGATCCGCAGATGCGACTCCGACGGGGAGCGGAGCTGGCTGCGTGATGGCAAGGCATCCGTT
>JAKLDZ010000739.1 GCA_022703255.1 Myxococcota bacterium
CGGTCGCGATCGCGGATGTCGCGATGCTCGTCGGAGCCAATGAGCGCACGGTACGCAAGTTGAAGAAGCGCTTCAGCGCAGCCTCGCCGGTAGACAAGCTTGCGGACGATCCTCGCTCGGGACGCCCGCCCTCTCTCTCTCGGCGTCAGACGCAGCCAAGGTAGTCGCTGAGGCTTGTCGCAAGCCGTCCGATGTGGGCGTGCCGGTGACCCATTGGTCGGCGGGCCTGCTGGCGGTGCACTTGCAGTCGTTGGAGTTGGACTTCAGCATCAGCGAGTCGAGCGTCCGGAGGATTCTGCAGGATGCTGACCTGCAGCCGCACCGCCAGAAGACGTGGATGACGTCGCAGGATGAGGAGTTCCGCGCCAAGCGAGATGATGTGCTGCACGTCTACTACGACACACACCCCGAAGAGCACATCATCTGCGTCGATGAGATCTCCGACAACCTCTTTGCGCATGACACGGATGATGTCCAGGACTGGTTCGACGACAACCCTCGGTGGAAGAGGCTCTTCACGCCGAAACATGCGTCGTGGCTCAACCAGGTCGAGTGCATGTTCGGCATCATCCAGCGTCGTGTTCTGAGGCGAGGGTCATTCACGTGCGCCGACGAGCTGATCGCCGCTATGCATGACCCCTGTGATCCGCCCGGACAGCCACGACGACACCCCCCACGCGCACGCCCACGAGCCACGGCCCGCTCCCAACCCTTACGCGCACGCGCACGCCCCCGATGGTGGCGCATCCGGCGCGTTTCCCCACGACAAGCTCGACGCCTACCGCATCGCCTGCGAGTTGGCGGCGCTCGCCAACAACATCGCGGCACAGATCCCGCGCGGTCATCGCAACATCGCCGATCACCTTCTGCGCTCTGCGTCGAACACGGTCCTGTTGCTCGCGGAAGGCGCGAACCGCCGGGGCGCCGCTTCGAAGCGTCAGCGATTCTCAGAGAGCCGCGGCGAGTGTGCGGAAGTGGCTGCCGCAGGGGATCTGCTGCTCGCCATGGAGATCGGACCGCGGCACGACGCTCAGAAGCTCAAGGGCCTCGCAAGCCGCGTGTCGGCCATGTTGACGGGTCTGATTGAGCGCCTCCGATAGACGGCAGCACAGCACGTGGGCGTGCGCGTGCGGGTGAGGGGTGTAGCGTGGCACGTGGGCACGTGGAGCGTGGAGCGTGGGAGCCACGCGGTGGTCACCAGGGGCGAGCCGACGCGGGGCG
>JAKLDZ010000074.1 GCA_022703255.1 Myxococcota bacterium
GCGGTCCACCTCGCCTGCGAAGCCCTCAAACGAGGAGAGTGCGACGTCGCCCTCGCCGGCGGCGTGCACCTCTCGCTCGATCCCGATGTGTGGCACTTCCTGAAGGCCGCGGGGGTGCTGTCGCCCACGGGGCGTTGCGTGCCTTTCGCCAACGGCGCGGACGGGATCGTGCCCGGGGAGGGCGGGGCGATCCTCGTGTTGCGGCGCTGGTCGGACGCGCGCGCCGCGGCGGCTCCCGTGCGCGCAGCGATCCTCGGGTCGGCGATCGGCGGAGACGGCAGGGCGATCAGCCCGATGGCGCCCAATCCGCGCGGCCAGCGTGCGACGATCGAAGCGGCCTATCGTAACGCGGGGGTGGAGCCGCAGTCGATTGCCGCCCTCGAGGCGCATGGGACCGGGACGCTCATCGGCGATCCGATCGAGCTCGGCGTCCAGGCGGAGGTGTTCTCGCTGGCTCCCGCGGGCTCCATCGCGGTCGGGTCGGTGAAGTCGAATCTCGGACACCTCCTCGCCGCCGCGGGGATCGCCGGGCTCACCAAGATGATTGTCTCGCTGGAGCGTCGCGAGCTGCCCCCCACGCTCCACGCGCAGCCTCCGAATCCCCGGCTCCCCCTCGCGAACTCCCCGCTGCGAATCGCGCACCGTCGCACCCGCCTCGACGCCTCCCACCCGCTGCGCGCGGGCGTGAGCGCGTTTGGCTTCGGTGGGACCAACGCCCATGTGGTGCTCGAGCGGGCAGAGCCGGTCGCCGCACGCCCGATCCCGCTGCCTGCGTGCGCGCTGCCGCTCTCGGCGCCCTCGCGGGAGCACCTGGAAGACTGGGCGCGTGCCCTGGCGGAATGCGACGTTCCCACGGAACCGCTGTGCCGCGAGCTGAGCCGGGGAAGAACCACTCATGCGACTCGCGCCGTGCGCGTGCTGCGCACCGGAGACGATGCGCGCGCATCGCTGTCGGACTTCGCCGCGGGACGCGTGGGCGATTGGCTGCTGGGCAATCCGGAGCCGATGGCCGGGGCCGGTCTCGCGGTCCTGCTCTTCCCGGGACAGGGCGCGCAGTCGGTCCAGCAGGCTCGCGGGCTGCTGGAATGCTGGCCCGCCTTCCGCGAGAGATTCACCGGTTTGATCGAGAAGTCCCAGGCCCAGGAAGACCTGTTCGCCGCTTGCTACGGTGCAGGCGCTTCCGATGCCACCGTGCGTCGCACCGACATCGCCCAGCCCCTGCTGGTGGCCTTCCAGATCGCCCTCGCCCAGACCGTGATCGACGCCGGCATCTCCCCCATCGCCGTCGTCGGTCACAGCGTCGGAGAGCTGTCCGCCGCCGCCATTGCCGGCGCAATGGACCCCGCCCAGGCCGTCCAGCTCGCTGCCGTGCGCGGCTCCCTCATGCAGCAACGATGCCGCCCCGGCGCCATGATCGCCGTCGCTCTGCCCGCCGATTCCCTCGCTCCCTATCTCGCCGACCACCTCGATTCCCTATCCATCGCCAGCCTCAATGCGCCCGATCAGACCGTCGTCGCCGGCGCTCCCGATGCCATCACCGCTCTCGCCTCTCGCCTCGAACGCGACGCCGTCGCCGTCGTGCGCATCGCGGTCGAGCACGCTTTCCACTCTCCGCTCGTGTTGCCTGTTCTCGACGAGCTCGAGCAGCACTGTCGAACCATCGAGACGCGCGACCCGGTCGTTCCCCTCGCGAGCACGGTGCACGGCCGCTTCGCGGGCCCTGGAGAGCTCGACGCGCAGTACTGGCGCGATCACGCCGCGCTGCCGGTCCGCTTCGAGGAGGCTCTTCGCGCGGCCGCCGGCGAGCCGCAGGATGGAATGCGCGCATCGTGGTTCCTCGAGATCGGTCCGGGCACCGCCTTGAGCAAGCTCGCGAAACGCATCCTCGGCCGCGGCGATGTCCGCCCCGTCGTCTCCTTGTGCCGCAATCCCTCGGACCGCGACGACGGCGCCGACGTGGCAAGAGCGCTGCACGCCCTCGGCTCCGGCTGGGTGTGCGGGGCATCCGTCGACTGGGCCCGATTCCAACCCTCGACCCCCGGCGCTTTCGCGCGAATCCCATCCATTCCCTTCCGCAGGAAGCACCTGCGCATCGACGAGCCCTCGGCCCCGAAGGCCACCCGGCTGATTCACCGCTGGGTCTGGGAGGAGCTCCCGCGCAGCCCGGCGAAGCCCAGCGCAGACGGGGACTGGCTCGTGATCGGCTCCCCGGCTGCAGACCCGCTCGTGATCGCACTCCGGGAATCCGGACGTCGCGTGATCCGCGCGCTTCCTTCCCAGTCATTCGCGCATCGCTCCGACGACGAGCTCTCCCTCGATCCGTCGGACGTGACCCAATGGCAGCGAGCCCTCGAGGCGATCGATTCCGCGGGTCGCTCCCTTGCCGGATGGGTGATCGCGGCGCCCCACGACCGGGACGACGCAGTTCGCTGGATTCACGCGTCCGTGGCGGCTTCCCCGTCCTCGCGCGGCGCACCGTCGGCCTGGATCATCGTGGACGACTCCGCGCCCGAGCCGTCGTCACGGGCGGCAATTGCCACCTTCGCAGCGGCGGCCCTCGATGAGCGCGAGAGCCGGGGGCGCGTCGTCGAGCTCGCGGGGTCGCTCGACGAGAGCTCGGCAAGAGAGGTGATCGAGGAGCTCGGAAGCGAAGGGCCGCGACGGATTCGGCTCGACGGGGTCCGGATCGCGCCGCGGGTGATTGCGGCGCAAGGGCTGAGCTTCGACGGTCCCGAGCCGTTCCGCGCGGGAGCGATCTACCTCGTCATCGGCGGGACCGGGGGAGTTGGCTCGCTGATCGCGCAGCGAATCGCGGCTCGCGGTGGCAACGTGGTCCTGGCGAGCCGGGGCACCGCGCCGGCGGCGCTGCTCTCCACACTCGAAACGTACGGCGTCGGGGCCTCGCACGTGTCGATGGATGCCACGAGCGAAGCGTCGGTCCGCACCGCCGTTGCGCGCACGATTGCCCTCCACGGTGCAATCCATGGAGTCGTATTTGCCGCTGGAGTGGCCGACGGTCGCCCGGTGTCGATGTCCGAAAGCGAGGAGCTCCTCGACACGATTCGCACGAAGGCGCTGGGAGCGGCGCACCTCGCTCGCGCCTTGCGTGGGTGCGACGTCGATTGGGTGCTCCTGACCTCGTCGGTCGCGGCGTTGCTCCCCGCGCTCGGACGCGGCCTGGCAGCCTACGCGGCAGCGAACGCCTCGCTCGATGCCCTCGCCATGAGGATGCGCGCGCAGGGCGCTCCCTGGACCTCGGTCTCCTTCGCGCTGTGGCGCGGTGTGGGCATGGCTCGAAGGCCCGGATTGCTCGAGGCGGTCGAGCACGCCGAGGGCAAGGCGATCGACCCGGCGGAAGCGCTCGACGCCCTGGAGCTGGCGCTGCGGTGCGGCGTCGGTCACTGCGTGGTGGCGGATCCCGCCGACGCACGAGTGCACGCCACGCACGAGCCCGCGCGTCACCGGGCTGCTCGCGACCCTGTCCGCGAGCCCGTCGCCCGCGAGGCCGCCCCCGGCGAGCCTCTCGACGACACCCTGGAAACGTTCCTCCGGCGCCGCATCTCCCAGGCAACCGGAGTGGCCGCCCCGGCGATCTCCCCCACGGCGTCCTTCGCATCACTCGGCCTCGACTCCCTCGCATCGGTGGAGATCGCCCGCACGCTCGAAAAGCGCATCGGCCGTCCGCTCCGGCCCACCCTGCTGTTCGAGAACGACACGCTCGCGCGTCTGTTGACCGTCCTCGAAGCGCCCGTGCAGACCCCTCGCCCCTCCGAGGTGCGCTCCGCAAGCCGGCTCCCCGCTCGCTTCCCCCTGATGCCCTCGCAGGCGACGTTTCTCGCCCAGAACGCGTTTCACCCGGAAATCCCCAGCTACGTGTTCCTCTGCGTGCGGCTGCGAGGCACCGTCCAACCCGAATGGCTCGATCGCTCGCTGCTCGCGCTCACCAACCGCCACGAGATGCTCCGCGTCGTGTTCGACTGGCACGACGGCAAGCCCACCCACCGTGTCGTGGAGAACGCTCCACCTGCGATCGAGGTGGTGGACTTGCCCGACGACCCGGGGGAGGGGCTCCGTCGATTCGAGCACGTTTTCCGCAATCGCCCGTTCGATCTTGCGACGACTCCCGCGTACAGGCTCGCCCTGGTACGCCTCGATGCGAAGGAGTCTGCGCTGCTCTTCTCCGCGCATCACATCCTTTGCGACGCATGGAGCGCGCAGATCCTGCTGACGGAGCTGCTGCAGGGCCACGAGGCGTGTCGCGAGGGAAAGGAGCCTGCATGGCCTCCCCTCGAATCGAGCTTCGCCGACTGCGTCGATGCCTATCTGCGCGCGAGCGAGGCCAACGTCGAAGACCGGGCGTTCTGGAGGGAGGAGCTGCGCGACGCGCCGCTGGAGCTTCCACTGCCGTTCGACGGTGACCCGGCAGAGCCTCCTGTAGGTCCGTGCGGGCTGGTGGAGACGCGGCTCGACGGGAGGCAGACCGAAGCGTTGGAGTCGCTTGCGCGGGCGTGGGATGTCTCGTTGTTCCAGGTGGTGTCGGCTTCGTACCACACCTGCCTGCGCCGCTGGACGGGGCGGAGCGACGTGATGGTGCGCGTGGCCCAAGCGCGACGAGAGGGGCGTCTTCCGGGCATCGAAGCGGTCTTCGGGTCGTTCGCCGATTCGCTCCCGGTGCGTTTGCGCCAGGTCGCGGGTGCAGGGGTGCGGGACCTGGCCGGGCTGCTGAAGACCAAGATGCTGGAGGTGCAGAGGCACGCGGCGATATCGTCGCTCGAGATTGCCAATCTGCACGGGCACCGCTCCGCCGGCGGTCCCCGGGGGATCACTCCCGCCGGACTCAGCTTCCCGGCTTTCCCCACCCCTGAACGCCTCGGCGAGCTGTCCGTGGCCGGGCTGCGCGGGGGCGCCGTCTCGGGCTTCACCCAGCTCGGCCTCATCGTCTACCGCTCCGGCCCGGAGCTGCACTTCTCGTGGAACTTCCACGAAACGCTCTTCCGCGAGACCACGATCCAACGCCTCGCGCAGGAACACCTCGCGTCCCTCACCGCCGAGATCGGCGCACCACGCGCTCCCATGCCCGCCCGCGCACCCGCGCCCAACCGCCTGCTGCACGAGAGAATCGCGGCCACCGTGCAGCGCTGCCCGGACCGCGTGGCCGTCGACGGCGACGAGCCGATGACCTACGGCGAGCTGGGCGACCGATCGGGACGTCTCGCCGCCGCCCTCGCGGAGTCGGGAGTTGGTCAGGGCGATCTGGTGGCCGTGTTGGGGTATCCGCGCGCCGATTCCATCGCCGCCATCGTGGGAGTGCTGCGCTCCGGAGCAGCCTATCTGCCGCTGGATCCTGCCTATCCGCAGCGCAGAATCGCCGACGTCCTCGCGCACGCCGGCGTGCGCACCGTCGTCACAGCAAACGCCCACCTCCCGCTGCTTGCGGAATCCACGGCCGGTCTCGAGCGGGTGCTGCTGACCGACGAGCACACGGGGATCGAGGCGGAGCCGGGAAGGGTCGTGTCGTGGTCGGAGATCGCCACGCTTCCCCTGCGCGAGCCGCTGGATCCGGCAACGGAGGAGTCCCTCGCCTACGTGATGTACACCTCCGGCACCACCGGGCACCCCAAGGGCGTGATGGTCACGCACCGCGCGGTCGCAACGTTCCACGCCTGGATCGAGTCGGCCTTCGGCGTCACTGACCAGGACCGTTTCATCCCCACCTCGTCCATCGCGTTCGGAGCGTCGCTTCGACAGTTGTTCTCCCCGCTGATGGCCGGGGCGCGCGTAGTGCCCGCGCCGCCGCACCTCCTGCGCGATCCCCATGCGCTCGCCGGATTCCTGGAGGAACGAGGGATATCGTTCTGGAACTCCGTGCCCACCCTGTGGGGTCAGCTCATCGATGCGATCGAGGAGCGCGAGCGAGAGGGCTTGGAGACCCGGCTCGAAGCGCTGCGGTGGGTGCTGATCGGCGGCGAGGATCTGCCCGCTTCGCTGGTGCGACGCTGGATGGATCGCTTCGGAGCACGACACCGGATCGTGAACCTGTTCGGCTGCGCGGAGACCATCGTGAACTCGGTCACGCACGAGCTGCGGGAGCGTCCGGGACCGCACGAGCGCACGATTCCGATCGGCCGTGCCCGCCGGGGAGTGCAAGCGTATGTGCTCGACGACGACGGCAACCCCTGTGGTTCCGGGGAGGTCGGGATTCTGCACATCGGAGGGGAGGCGCTCGCCGAAGGGTACATGAACGAGCCGGAGCTCACGCGGAGGGCTTTCCCCTCCACGCGTTGGGGGAGGCTGTACCGCACCGGGGACCTCGCTCGCCAGGATGACCAGGGAATCATCACCTACCTGGGCCGCGGCGACGATCGCGTGAAGGTGCGAGGCAATCGAGTGGAGCTGTCGGAGATCGAAGGCACGCTCCGCAATCACCCGGAGGTACGCGACGCCGCGTGCGCGAGCTTCCAACGCGAAGGCCGCGAGTGGCTCGTCGCGTTCGTCATCCTCCCCCAGAACGCTCCCCCCGGGTGGGAATCCGCTCTGCGGGATTGGGTGGCCCGCCACCTGCCGTCGTACATGGTGCCGCACCGCTTCGTGCAGGTGCAGTCGTTCCCCCTCAACGCCAACGGCAAGGTGGACCGCAGGGCCCTGGGAGAAAACCTCTCCGCGCCGCGCTCGTCCGCGGGCGACGGGGAGCTGACCCCCACGGAGAGAACCGTGCTCGAGACCTGGAAGGAAGTGCTCGGCGAGCTCGCCGTCGATCGCGAGCTCGACTTCTTCGAGGCCGGTGGCGACTCGATCCTGGCCATCGAGATGTTCCGTCGACTGCGGGGCCGGATTGCCGTGGTCCCGCGTCCGGTGGCGATCTACGCGAATCGAACGGTCGCGAAGCTGGCGCAGGCCATCGAAGAGCTGGTGCTCACGAGCGGTGCGGTGGCAACCCCGCCGACGCGCCGGGTGGAAGCAGGGCGCCTGCCCCTTACGCCGGCGCAGGCGGGATTCGTGTTCCTCGAGGATTCGCTGCAACGGGAAGCCCCTGTCTGGTTCGCCGACGTCCCGGTGCACGGTGAGGTGGATCCGGAGCGGTTCCGCAACGCGCTCGCGGAGGTGATCCGAAGGCACCCGATGCTTCGTGCGGTGTTTCGTCGAGAGGGCGCGCAGTGGTTCCAGCAAGTGCTCCCCCCGTGCGATCCGCCGCTGTTCATCCATGATGCGCCGCTCGACCAGCAGGAGCTTCAGGAGGTGTGGGCCGACGTCCGGGCCACCCGATTCGAGCTCTCGCAGCTGCCGTTGTTCCGCGTCGTGCTCGTGCGGTCCGCGACGGGCCCGTGGCGCCTGATGCTCGCCGTGCACCACATCATCGGCGACGCCTGGAGCCTTCACGTGGTGATCGAGGATCTGGCGAGCGCCCTCGCCGGCGAAGAGCTCCCTGCCCTCGATGCGTCGTGGTCCGAAGTGGTCGCGTGGCACGCGCGGACCGACCCTCATCGACAGGCATCGAAGGACTACTGGAGGGGATTCTTCTCGAGAGCCCCGAGTCCTGTGCGGTGGGCTCCTTCGCAAGGCGAAGAGCTGGAGGGGACACTGGTTCGCACGGTGGATCGGACGACCACCGCGCGGCTGCGGGAGATCGCCCGCGCGCGTGCAACCACGCTGCATGCGTGCGTATTGACCGTGTGGTTCCAGAGCCTGCGCAGCGAGCTGGGGGAGGACGATCTGACGACGGGGACGGCGAGCGGAGGGCGGGAGATTCCGGTCCCCGACGTGGAGCGGATGGTCGGGTGTCTGGCGACCACGCTCCCGGTGCGAGCGAAGGTATCGGGGGACTTCGACACGGACCTGCGCGCGGTCTCGATGGCGTGGGAGGAGGCCTGGCAGCACGGGGACGTGCCGGTCTACGAATCCTGGCTCGCGGCCGGAGCGCCCCATGGTTCGCAGGCGCCCGGGCTCGACCTGTACTTCTCGTTCATGGAGTTCGGGAGCCTGGCCGCCCGGCGGGACGCCCCGCTTCGCTTCGACCTGTCGTCGGCGGAGCTGCACTTCTCCACGGATTCCGCCGGACACCGCGCGATGCTGACGGTCCTGGTGGACGACGCGATCCGATTGCAGCTTCGGGGCGATGGGTCAGCCGATCGGCTGCGCGCTCTCGCGGAGAGGATGGCCCGTGGACTCGAGCAGCTCGCTGGGAGGACCCGCGCCGGCGATGCGGTGCGGAGCGTCAAGGATGACGCGGCCATCGTGGCCTATCTCCCCTCCCTCGCCGGGCTGACCGGAGCGCTGGATTCCGGGGCAGACGCGCACAGCCTGCGCGAGCACGTGCTGCCGCGCCTGTTCCCCCGCGGAGAGCCGCAGTGGATGGAATCCACACAGACTCCGTTGGGACGCACCGCTGCGGTGTTCCTCCCGCTGTTCTCCGACGAGCTCGCGCAGATTCCCGCGGAAACCCTTGCCGCCAGCGTGGCCAGCGCGGTCCGCGTCGCCCACGCGCGCGGCGCCCGCTCGGTGTCCCTCGCCGGCATGCTGCCGTCACTCACCTCCTACGGCCATGCCGTCCGCAGGCTCCTCGATCCCGAGTCCGCCGCATCCCTCACCACCGGACACGCGGCAACCACCGCCGCCGTCGTCGCTACGATTCGACGCGCGCTCCTCGCTCTTGACCGCACCTGGACCGATCAGCGCGTTGCCATCGTCGGATTCGGTTCCATGGGACAGGGGATCGCCGGGCTGATGCTCTCGGTGCTCGGACGACCGCGCGGCCTCGTGGTGTGCGATCGGCGCGAGGTCCTCCCCCTCGTGGCGGAGGCAGTGCACGCGCTGGAGCGCGCGGGGCAGGTGCCGGTGACGATGGTGGGAGCGAATCGCGAAGGGCTGCCGGATGCCGTGTACGACTGCGAGGTCGTGGTCGGAGCGACCAGCCGCGGCGGCATCCTGGACGTGCGACGACTCGCGGACGGCGCTGTGCTCGCCGACGACTCGTTCCCACCGGTCTACGATCGAGCGCACCTGGTGAGGGAAGTATTGGAGTCGAAGCGGGTGCTCGTGGTGGGGGCGGGAAGGCTGTCGTTGTCGTCGGACGCGGTGGAGCGACGAGCCCTCGAGCTGCCCGGTGCCGTCGAGACGGCGGCGTTGTCGCTGGCGCAGGAGACCGGCGCGGCGGGCATGCCGGGCTGTCGGGTGGAGTCGCTGCTCGTCGCGAGTCACGGGCTCCGTGCGTTGTCCGGGCTGGTGGACAGGGAGCATGCGCAGGAGGCGTGGGAGCTGTTGGCGAAGCTCGGTGTGGACGCGGCTCCGCTGCACGTGGGAGGACTCATGATTCCGGACGAGGTCCTCGAAGCGCTGAAGAAGTGAGGCGAGAGGTCAGCGGCGCGGGCGGCGCAGGGACAAGGGCGGAGTCTCCGGAGGGCGCAACACGCGAGGCCTGTCGTCGGAATCCCGATTGCTGTGCGCACCGTCATCGCCCGATGCTGCATGGGCCGCCACCAGAGCGGTTCGCATCGCGCGCGCGTTGGCCCAACGCTCTCCCGCGTCGAATCGAAGCGCGTAGTCCACGAGCATCGCGATCGACTCCGGCACGTGGGGCGCCACCGATCGCAGGGGCGGAGCCGGGCGACTGGTGACCGCACGGATCTGATCGCGCAGCAGCACCTCGTCGTGGACCGTCCTGCCGGACAGCAGCGTGAACATCGTCGCGCCGACGGCCCACAGATCGGTCTGGACTCCGACCTTGTCGATCTCTCCGCGGGCCTGCTCGGGGGGCATGAAGTCGATGGTCCCCAGCAGGGTTCCCACCTTGGTTCCCTGGGCGGAGTTGGAGGTGTCCCCGGCCCTGGCCACGCCGAAGTCGAGCAGCTTGATGCGACGCTCTGCGGTGAGGAAGATGTTCTCGGGCTTGATGTCGCGATGGACGATGCCCCGCTTGTGCGCAACGGTCAGGACGTCGAGCACCTCGTCGGCGGCCCACATCACCTCCTTGAGCGGCAGCATTCCCCCCTTGCGCACCGCCCGCGTGTGCAGCGTCTCCCCGTCCAGGTACTCCATCACGAGGAACGGCGTGCGCCCGTCGATCGCGCCGTCGTCCAGCACGTGCACCACCCCCGCATGCTGGATTCCGTTCGCAATCTTGGCTTCGCGCACGAAGCGGCTGCGCGCCGAGGTCGACACCAGACTCTGGTGCAGCACCTTGACCGCGACCGGGAGCCCGTGACCAGAGGAGGCGCGGTACACCCAGGCGGCACCCCCCACGTCGATGACGTCGAGGATCGTCCAGCGGTTGTTCAGCGTGAGCCCTATGCGCTTGCGTGCGTACGCTTCGGGATCCGCATACGGGCTGGGCATGGGAGTTCCTCCATCGTGGGCACACTGCCTCAGCCCCGACGGCGCTGCAACGGGACGTCCTGCTGTTTCCGGGCGAACTGGTGCGCTTTTGCGCCGGTCACGCGGCAGCCCCGAAGGATGCGGAGAGGGCAACGCCGGCGTCAGATCTCGATCTGCATGCCGAGCTCCACCACGCGATTGGCCGGGATTCCGAAGAAGCTCGTGACGGAGAAGGCGTTGCGGGACAGGAAGGCGAACAGGCTCGTGCGCCAGCCCCACATGCCGGCTCGACCGGTTCGCACGAGGGATTCGCGGGAGGTGTAGTAGCTGACCTCCTGGCCGATTGGCACGCCCTGTCGCGCGCAGATCCGCAGGACGTCGGGCACGTTCGGGCGCTGCATGAAACCGTAGTTCGCCGTCACCTGATAGAAGCCGCGGCCGTGGTCCTGGATCTCGACGCGCTCGTCGATGGGGACCTCGGGCACGCGCCGGGTGGTGATGCTGAGCACGATGACCTGCTCGTGCAGGATCTTGTAGTGCTTGAAGCTGTGGAGCATCGCCGGGGGCGCGATGTTGGGGTTGAGGGACATGAACACCGCGGTGCCGGGGACGCGGACCGGCTTGACGACATCGATGTCCGACAGGAAGGCCTGCAGCGGCATGGTCCCTTCCATCACGTACTGACGCAGCGCGCTCCTGCCTCGGTGCCAGGTGGTCATGATGGTGAACAGCAGCGCGCCGACCAGGATCGACAGCCACCCGCCCTGCGGGATCTTCGCGATGTTCGCCCCGAAAAACGCCAGATCGAAGGACAGGAACAGCCCGCACAACACACCGGCCCGCAGCGTGCCCCACCGCTCCCGCATCGCCGCGAACAGCAGCACCGACGTGATCGCCATCGTCCCCGTCACCGAGATGCCGTAGGCCGCCGCCAGGTTCGACGACCGCTGGAACCCCAGCACGATCGCGACACTCCCCACCATCATCAGCGATCGCACCTCGGGGATGTAGATCTGCCCCTCCTGCTGGCTCGAGGTGTGGACCACGTCGAATCGCGGCAGGTAGCCGAGCTGCACCGCCTGGCTCGTGAGCGAGAAGGCTCCGGAGATCAACGCCTGCGACGCGATGATCGTCGCGATCGTGGCGACGATGACCATCGGGTAGAGCATCACCGAGGGGACCAGGGCGTAGAAGGGGTTGGCCGTTGCCGACTCGCCGTGGCGCAGGAGCAGCGCACCCTGGCCGAAGTAATTGAGCAGCAGCGACGGGTAGACCAGAGCGTACCAGGCGAGACGAATCGGTCCGACTCCGAAGTGCCCCATGTCCGCGTAGAGCGCCTCGCCGCCAGTGATGCACAGCACCACCGCGCCAAGCACCAGATAGCCGTGCAGCCCGTGCTCGGCGAAGAACCTCACCGCGTGGACCGGGTTGACCGCCGCGAGGATCCCCGGCTCACGCACGATCCACGGCAACCCCGCCGCGGCGATGCTCAGGAACCACACCACCATCGCCGGACCGAACACCCGTCCGATCCCCCCCGTCCCTCGCTTCTGCACCATGAACAGCGCGATCAGGATCCCCACCGTGATCGGCACCACGAACCGGTGCAGCACCGGCGTCGCCACCTCGAGCCCTTCCACCGCGCTCAGCACCGATATCGCCGGCGTGATGATGCTCTCCCCGTACAACAGCGAGGCCCCGAACAGCCCCAGCATCACCAGCACCGTCATCGCACCCTTGCCCTGCAGACGCGCGTTGTTCCTCAACACCAGCGCCAGCAACGCAAACGTCCCGCCCTCCCCCTGGTGGTGCGCCGTCATCACGAACGTCAGGTACTTGAACACCACCACGATCGTCAGCGCCCAGAACAGGATCGACATCACCCCGATCACGTTCGCCGGCGTCGGCGCCACCGAGTGCAGACCGCCGAAGCACTCCTTCACCGAGTACAGCGGCGAGGTGCCGATGTCCCCGTAGACGATCCCGAGGGCGGCGAGGGCCATCCATGCGAGCCGCGACGGCGTTGGCTTCGAGGGAGTCTCGGGTGTGCTCATCGAATCGCCCGTCTCTAGTCCCGCGTCGCGCTGCACGCAAAGGGATCAGCTCCGCCCCGCGTCCTGGTGCGCCCCTTGCTTGGTCCGCCGCCCGGTGCGCCCACCGGATCTCGTCGAATCCCGGCGCACCGGAGCTGCCCATGCCCCCCAAGCCCGCTCGTACCCGACCCCAATCCCCTGCCACGCCCACCTCGAAAAACCCACGATCCAACTCCGCTCCCCCGGCTTCCTCGCTCCCCCGACGCCGCCGCTCATCGAACCGCCCCGCCACATCCTCCCCCTCACCGCCTCCCCCCGGCACGCCCCTCTCCTTGCTCGATCTGCTCGCCTTCTGGCTCTCAGCGTCGCCCGTCCGACACGCTTGTAGAGGATCCCGACAGCACCGCGCCCTTCTGCCGTGTTCTGGTATGCTCTCGCGCCCATGGGCCCCTACCGCGGCGAACGGGTACCCCTCACGCCCAACGCCGACCCGGCGGGACCGGTCGCCGAGATGGTACGGCAGTTCGCTGACCCCCACGCCTTCGTGTGCGATCAGGATCTCGCATGGCTCCGCTTCGCCTCGGTGCGAGACATCGCCGTGGTCCGCTACGACCCGACAAAGGACGACTCCGGAAGCCGCGACGCAATCGCACCGCACGAGCCGTGGAGCCCACCAGCGGGGAACGCGTCGGAGCTCGATGCCCCGAACGCGCGGATTCCCTCCGAGATCAATGCCCCTGCTGCGGAGCCGGTCCCGGCGTCCGTGCGCCAGGAGCTGCGAGCTCAGACCGCCGCCGTCGCGCCCCTCGAGGCCCAACGCGCGCCGGGTCCGGGCGAGGCTCCGAAGCTCCCCGGAATGCCGGTCCACCCGCGGCTGCGCGCGAGCCTGCAATCACTCGGCGTGCGCTGCGCCGTCGGTGAGTTGGAGCTCGCCGACGGGCCTTCGGACGTGCTCGTCGAAGGTCCCGACGGAGTGCCGGTCCGCGTCGACGCGACGATGCCGATCCCGGTGAGAGCGATCGCCCGCACGAACGAGGTGCTCACCCGGGACTCGAAGAAGAGGCTCCTGAACGAGCTCACCAGGGCAGCGGGTCGGTTGCTCAAGTCGTCGTTCTCGTCCGCTGCCGAGCTGCCCCCCTTCGCCCGCACCGCCATGCGGCGCATGGTGTGCGTTGCGCTCTCGAAGTCCCGCAAGCTCGACGCGCGAGGTCTGGAGGCGCCGGTCTTCCAGGACATCGCAGGGGGATGGCACTCGTACCGCGAGCTGCAGACCTTCAAACGCCCCCTGTGGCACACGACCGATCCGCCCCCATACCCGGAGCATGCCCAGCCGCAACGCGTGCTGTGCCTCACGACCGAAGAAGCCACAGCGATGGGCAAGGACCTCGTTGTGCGGGACATCACCAGGCAGCTGCGACGTCAGCTCGCCGGGGATCTGCGCCGACGCCAGCCGCCGCTCGAAACCATCGCGCTCTCCTCGAGCGTGCGCGCGCAGTGCCTTTGGGTCGCCCGCGTCCAGACCGCGGAGCTCTCGGGAGAGCTGGGGCTCCTCATGCCGCAACACGGCGCGTCCCGTGGGTTGGAGGTCCACGTTGGCGGGCGTCTGCTCTGCAAGCTTCCCGACGGACCGGGCTGGCCGCTGGTCGGGGCCATCCACAGCGACCGGCTCGAGCCGAATCGTTGGTTCGACGGTCCGCGCACACGTCGTCAGGCCGACACGCTGATCGCAGCCCTCCGCGCCGAGGCACGAAAGACGTCCGAAGAGTGGTTGAAGTCGAAGTCCGCGGGGCTCGCCACCCGCGTGGTCCAGCTCTCGAAGGCGGCGGATTCGTCGATCGGCGCATTGCACCTGCTCGGCGTGTTCTGGCTGCCCGATCGGTGGCCCGAGAACCCGCGCGCGATCCTGCGTTCCTCCCTCCCTTCCCGATCATCGGAGTCCGGCCCCATCTGCATCCTGCCTCCCATCCCGTCGGTCCACGCCGCGGTCCCCTTGTGCGCCGAGCTCTATGCGTTCCACGACCGCTGCGACCGGAAGAGCGCTCCCGCCCAAGCCTGGCACGAGCTCGCCGTGACGGGCACGGAGGCTCTGCGGGCGCTCCAGTCGATGCTGCAGGAGTGTTCCGACAAGCTCGACAAGGCGGACTCCGATGCGTGGCAGTGCGATCTGGCCCTGCTCGAGATCCCTTCAGCGCGGGTCGAGGCGCGCTGCCTCGACGGCTCCGTCATCGACACCGCGGGACTGCTCGAGCTGTTGAAGTCGAACCGACGGATCGCGCTGAGCACTGGAGTGACCCCGGCGGCCCTGCGTGCCCAGGGGCCGGTGCTGCTCGACGAGGACTCGGCGGTGTGCCGCGTGTTGCGTGCGCGGGCGCCTGGGCTTCTGCTCGATCTGTCGGCCAGACCGGTGCCACGCTCGGGACCGATCTGGGGAGACGAATCGAGCACGTGGTTCGAGCGGCTCATCGACGCGCTGCCTGGAGGGGAGAGCACCGCGGGAGATGGGCTCGATGCACGCATCACGGAGGGCCTTCGCGGGGCTCTCGCAGGGCTTCGTCTCTCGGCGAGCCCCGTGAAGGAGGTCCGCTGGGTGCGCCGCGGCAGGCCCATCCGGTACCGCGCCTCCGACGGAGTGCTGCTCCTGCGCGCTGATCACGCGTCGATTCGCGCATGCTGCTCGCTGCCCACCGACTCGGCCCTGGTGCTGCTCACCAGCGCTGCGCTCGCCGAGATCAACCGCGTGCTCGTCTCCGTCACCGGCTCGGAGGAGCGGAGAGGCCTCGAAGCGATGATGAGGACGGCCTCCTCACGCGGATCGCGAAAGCCTCACACGTGACGGCGCGCTCCGCATCGACCGGGATCCCTCTTCGCAGAAAATCCCGCCCGATCCGGGCCTCCCGCACCTCGATCTGGTAGGATCGACCCAAGCTCTTCTTCCCACGGCGCCGACACGGCTGCCATCGCTCTTCGAGTCGACCATGAGGCACCCCTTCGTTCTCGCTGCGCTCACCTCCCTCGCTTCCCTCACCCTCTCGGCATCGGCCCTCGCCATCGGCGGCGACACGTGGGCAACGCTCTCCCACGACTCGTTCCGCTCCGCGCGCTCCACAGGCACCGGCGCCATCCTGCAGCCGCAAGTCGCCTGGAAGTACGAGGCCGGCGGCTCCCTCAGCGACGACCAGATCGCCTTCGCCGACGTCAACAGCGACACCGTCACCGACATGGTCTACGTGTCCGGCGGCAGAATCGTCGCTCGCACCGCGACCGGTCAGCAGCTCTGGTCCAGCAAGATCTTCGGCGCCCAGCGCGTGGTCGGTCTCTACGACCTCGACAACGCTCCCCCGGCAGAGGTGATCGCCACCGGAGACAGCCCCGCCGGCGTCTACGTGCTCTCTTCCGTCGACGGCGCCGTGCTCTGGCACGCCCCCACCTCGAACACCTCGTTCGACGTGTTCGCCGCACCCGTCACCACCGGCGGCTTCCGGCTCCTGCTTGCCGAGCAGCTCGGTCCCCTGACCGCGTACTCCTTCGCCTCCGGCCTCCAGGACCCTGCCGCCAACCTTGCCTGGAGCTCAGCGTCCGCTCCCTGGTCGGTCGACATGCTCACCGCCGACGTCGACGGCGACAAGAAACCCGATCTCGTGCGCGGCGCGGATCGCGGTTTCGTCGTGTACGACCTGCTCACCGGCGCGGTCAAGTGCGACGCCTCCTCGGTGATCACCGGGACCAACGCGCCGTCGTACTTCCCGGTGCTCAATGCCGCCGACGTCAACGGCGACGGTCGCGACGAGCTGGTGGTCTACGACTACAGCTACCACTACAGCGAGGACTCGGGAGTCTTCGTCGTGGCGTGCAACGGCAGCGGCGCCACACTCACGCCGCAGACGCTGTGGGCCCAACAGTACGTCAACGACACTGACGGACTGCCAGGAACCAACGTCGACACCATGGAGGTCCGCTACCTCGCCGAGGCGACCGCCAACTACGACAACAAGGCCGGACTCGAGCTGGTGTACTCGGTCTGGGACGCGAACGCCACCGCGTGGACGACGTATCTGGTGAACGCGCAGACGGGATCGCAGCTCGCGGCGAAGTCGGGCGAGGTGCTCGAGGCCGCGACGGATCTGGACGACGACGGGATGCCGGAGGTCGTGTTGCGGGAAGCGACCGGGCTGGGCGATCTCCCCAAGCCGTACTTCAGCACGCTGCGGCTCTACAACCTCAACGTCGGCAACTTCACCAACAAGGGCTGGACCCTGCCCGCGGGCCGCGTCGCAACGCTCCCCGCCAGACGCTCCCGCCAGGTCACCGCCGGTTGCGGTCTCATCTCCGCCCACCAGAACGTCGACGCCGATCCCTCGCAGGAGTTCTACGTCTTCGCGGGCTCCGCAACGCAGTCCCCCGATGATCCGCGCCCCGGCAAGCTGCTCGCCGTGCGCGCAGCCGACGGACACATCCTCCAGCAGTACGCGTTCCCCCAGCACGTCAGCGGCGCGATGTTGGGCCTCGGAGCCTCCATCCAGCAGTTCGGCAGCAAGGCCGAATCGCTCGTGATGCTGAGCGACGGCGGCCTCCGCCTGCTCGACTCCGCGCTCGCCGAGTTCGGCAACCTCCCCACCGGCAACTGGGCACGCCTCCCGGCCGTCGTGTCCCTCGACGGCTCCCACAACGTCGTCGTCGCCTCCCATTCCACCGGGCACCTGGTCGCCCTCGACGGCACCCACGTCAACGCGCAGAGCCCTGCCGCGCTCTGGAATCTCCCCGAGGTCATCCAGCCCGAAACCCGTGGCTACCTCAACTCCCCCGGCCTCGTGATCCCCGCGAAAACCGGCTCCTCCGCTTCGATCGTCGTGCGCGCCCGCAAGACCGGCGCCTTCGAAGAGCAGTCCCTCGTCGCCCTCGATTCCACGGGCGCTCCGACCTGGAGCGCGGATATCGGGACCGGTCGCAGCGTCGCCTCCTTCGAGAACTTCGAGCTGCTCGACGATCTCGACGGCGACGGAGTCAAGGACTTCTTCCTCACCGAGATCGACGTCGGCGGGGCCCAGGAGCTGGTGATCCGCAAGGGATCCGACGGTTCCGTGATGGTGAAGCGCGCGACCCACGAGCTGTTCGCCGGGGCCGATTACCTGCAGGGTCACGCGTCGCTCGACCTCAACGACGACGGCAAGCTCGACATCGTGTCGGCGCTCCACCCGCAGTGGTTCGTGGGGATCGACGTGTCAGCGGCGGGCGCAGGCGACCCGCTCACGGCCTTCAAACAG
>JAKLDZ010000740.1 GCA_022703255.1 Myxococcota bacterium
CGCGCGGAAAGGCGGAAGTACAGATCCTCGCGGAAGCGTCCCGCGTGACACGCGCGCAACAGGTCCACGTTGGTCGCCGCCACGATGGTCGCGTCGACCTTCGTCTCTTCCGATTCGCCCAGGGCCCTGATCCGGTGGGTATCGAGGGCGCGCAGGAGCTTCGCCTGCGCTTCGAGCGGCATCTCGCCGACCTCGTCGAGGAACAGCGTGCCGTGGTTGGCCTGACAGAACAGCCCGCGGCGTCGACGCTGCGCACCCGTGAATGCGCCCGGAGCATGGCCGAACAGCTCCGCCTCGAACAGCGGCACCGGTATGGCCGCGCAGTTGAAGACCACGAACGGCCCTCGCCCATTGTGGATGATCCGCGCGACAAGCTCTTTGCCCGTTCCCGTCTCCCCTTCGATGAGCGAGTGAACCCGCTGCCCCGCCACGTCCGCGGCACGGTCCCACAGTCGCGACAGCGAGGCTCCCGCGATCGCGTCGTAGCCCAGATGCGTGGTAGTCGAAGGAAGGCGTCGGGGCACCGAGCGATGACGCGAGCAGTCCTGCACCACGAGGAACAGGATCCCACCCAGCCGCAGAACCGAGCCGATGGGAGCATCGACCCGGCTGCCGTTGACCTTCACACCGTCGACGAAGGTTCCGTTGCGGCTCCCGAGGTCGCGTACATTGACGCCTTGTGAGCCGGGCTGAAGCTCGGCGTGCTTGCGGGAGATGGAGGCGGAGGCGATGGAGAGGGGGCAGCCCGGGTCTCGGCCCACGACGACTGGGTGATGGAGATCGACGACGGTGGGCGGGTGGGTGAGGGAGCAAGGGAACACCTGGACGAGCCCGAGGCCGCCGGGAGCGTGTCGAGCGGGGGAGCGCCCGCTCACGATGGGCTGCGTGGTGTCCAGGAGAACCTCCAACCAAGACGACCGATAGCATCACGAGCGGGCGGGGTACAAGGGCAAGAGATGCGGGAAGGCGGGCTGCGGGCCTTGGACACGCAAGTGTCTAATTGGACACGTCGCGCCATTCAACAGGAGCGGAGCGATTGGAACGGACAATTCGAGGCCCGTGTGTCCAAGTCGGACTGTCCAAGAGAGGCTGCCCCGTGAAGCGATCAGGTCGATGCTGCCCCGAATCGGGATGGACCATCGCTTGCACACGCGAAGCGCGGTCGTTTGCACCCTGCGTCCCGCTTTTCTCCTGCGGGACGTGCCCCTGTTCCTGGTG
>JAKLDZ010000741.1 GCA_022703255.1 Myxococcota bacterium
AAACCAGCTACCGGATCGAAGCCGACGCAGCGCTCGAAAATTCCGTCTTCACGCCAGGCAACGATATGGGCCGGCATTGCATCAAGCAATTCATTGGCGATGAGCGCGCCCGAAAATTCCTCCGGCAGCCGATCGACCCAGCGCACGCGTTCCAGCAGGTGCGGCGCGGCGGCAACAAGCGTTGCATGCTGGCGTTCGCGCAGGTCGGCCGACAGGATGGCCAGGAAGCGTCGCAAGGCGTCCATTCAATGCGCCTTGGCGTCGGCGCCGAGGTGCGCGCCATCGGGATGGAGAAATGGGGCGCCGAGTTCGTTTCGCCGCATCACGACCACAAGCAGGCCTTCCATTTCGCCGAGGCCTGGGACAAGTCGATGCCCTACGCCTACCAGGTCAAGCGCGCCGAATTCGATACCGTGCTGATCCGCAACGCGGAGCGCAAGGGGGTTGCGGTGCATGAGGGCTGCAAGGTGCGGGCGGTCGATTTCCTGCCCGACGGCGCACTGATTCATGCTGTGCACGACGACGGGCGTGAGGAAGCATGGCAGGCACGCTTCGTCGTCGATGCCTCCGGGCGCGACACCTTCCTCGCCAACCGCTTCCGGATCAAGCAACGCAACCCGCGCCACAACAGTTCGGCGGTCTATGGCCACTTTGCCGGCGCCCGCCGGAACGAAGGCCAGGCCGAAGGCAACATCACCATCTTCTGGTTCGAGCACGGCTGGTTCTGGTTCATCCCGATGCAGGGCGGCGTGACCAGCGTCGGCATGGTGACCTGGCCGTATTTCATGCAGACCCGCGGCGGGCGCAGCCTCGAACAGTTTCTCGCCGACGGCATCGGCCTCTGCCCAGGCCTCGCCGAGCGCCTGCAAGGCGCCGAACTGGTCAATGAAGTCGAGGCGACCGGCAATTTCTCCTACGTTTCCGAACGCAACCACGGCCCCAACTATCTGCTGCTCGGCGACGCCTACGCCTTCATCGACCCGGTCTTTTCTTCCGGCGTCTGGCTGGCGATGAACAGCGGCGTCATCGGCGCCGAGACCGTCGACGCCTGCCTGAAGAACCCGGCCGCCACCGGCGCCGCGCTCAAGCGCTTCGACCGCCTGATGAAGCGCGGGCCGAAGGAGTTCTCGTGGTTCATCTACCGCGTG
>JAKLDZ010000742.1 GCA_022703255.1 Myxococcota bacterium
CTGCCCGGCGGAGAGGTGTCGAAGATCCGCCGGGAGCGCGGCAGCGACAGCGTCGAGCGCACGATTGCGTACGACTCGCTGGGCCGGATGAAGGAGAACACGGACCCGAACACCGGGACGTGGAGATACGTGTACAACGCGTCCGGGGACCTGGTGGGCACGAGCGACGCGCGCGGCTGCGGCGTGAACTACGCCTACGACGCCGCGGGAAGGTTGTCGTCCGAGGACTACTCTCCGTGCGAGTCGCATCACGAGCCGTACGACGCGGCCGCGGAGGTGACGTACACCTACGACGACGCGTCGTCCTATGGGCTCGGGCGATTGGTGTCGGTCGACGATCGCGGCGCGATCGGCTTCACGCACTACGACCTTCGGGGACGGGTCGTGCAGGTGGACCGGAGCATCCGAGCGCCCGATGGCTCCGCGACGGGGCAGTGGTTCACCAAGACGAGCGACTACGACGCAGCGGACCGCGCGGTCACCGAGAGCACGGGAGCGAGGGACGGCACGTCGGTGACGACCACGTACACGAAGCGCGGCGCGGTGGGGCGTGTGGACTCGGGCGATGCGCCGCTGGTGGCGGGCGTGAAGCGCGACGCCGACGGCCTGGTGACCGAGATCCGCTACGGGGATCCGACCGGGACCCGGACGGCGTTCGACTACGACGACCTGCGTCGTGTGCGCAATCTGACGACGTACCGGACCGGTGTGATCGGACCGATCGGCACGACGCAGATGCTGCTGCAGGACGAGCAGTACGTGTACGACAAGGTCGGCAATCCGGTGCAGATCCGGGATTGGCGCGTCGAGAGCGAGTGGGGGGCGGGGTTCAAGCCGGTCAGCCGGAAGATGGTCTACGACGACCTGTACAGGCTGACGGGGATAGAGTATCAGTATCACCCTACAGGGTCGGACGTATGGGTAGACCCGTACGCGGCCGAGGTCTCTGACAACACGCGTCCCCAACCGCCGCCGCGGGGGATTCCCTCGACGGGCAAGCGGGTGATGAAGCAGGGCTGGTCGTACGACTGGCTGGGCAACACGACCGCGAGCACGG
Source organism: Myxococcota bacterium (assembly GCA_022703255.1). Taxonomy (GTDB): domain Bacteria; phylum Myxococcota_A; class Polyangia; order Polyangiales; family Polyangiaceae; genus JACRCQ01. The sequence goes on from JAKLDZ010000742.1 coordinate 1,058, forward strand.
ACGACGCGAACCTGTTCTACGAGCGGTCGCTGGGGACGATAGGAAACGAAGGATACCGGCTGACGTCGGCGGCGCGA
>JAKLDZ010000743.1 GCA_022703255.1 Myxococcota bacterium
GGGTACGAGCGTTCCCCACGGGCGTGGGGATGGACCGGGCATGGCGTGCGACGCGGGGCGGGGCTTCCTGCGTTCCCCACGGGCGTGGGGATGGACCGTGGGCGACGACGGGGCGGCCGGTGTGGAGCGCGCGTTCCCCACGGGCGTGGGGATGGACCGATGCTGGCGGCCAGGCGCGAGGTGTTCGTTGGGCGTTCCCCACGGGCGTGGGGATGGACCGGCTGAGGTGGGGGAGTACGCGGGCTCCAGCACGCGTTCCCCACGGGCGTGGGGATGGACCGATCGTGGATGGTGACCCGGGGGACCGAGTGAAGCGTTCCCCACGGGCGTGGGGATGGACCGGTCATGCTCGGGTACGCCACGCAGGACCTGGCGCGTTCCCCACGGGCGTGGGGATGGACCGCTCCGGCAGACGCTGGAGCAGGCGCAGTACCAGCGTTCCCCACGGGCGTGGGGATGGACCGTACCCGACGTTGACGCTGCAGGAGTTGGTGGCGCGTTCCCCACGGGCGTGGGGATGGACCGAGCGAGAAGGGGCGGGCGCTATCCTGCGGAACGCGTTCCCCACGGGCGTGGGGATGGACCGGCGGGGTTCACGGAGCTGCCCCGGGCCAGCGGGCGTTCCCCACGGGCGTGGGGATGGACCGGTGGCGACGGAGACCCGGACGGGGTCGCAGGTGCGTTCCCCACGGGCGTGGGGATGGACCGCCGGAGCTGGTGACCATCGAGCCGGAGCCGCCGCGTTCCCCACGGGCGTGGGGATGGACCGTCCGTCTTGCTGCCGCGCTCGCTCACCTTGAAGCGTTCCCCACGGGCGTGGGGATGGACCGGTGAGCAGGCGGCGCTTGTGCCGCTCCTGCTCGCGTTCCCCACGGGCGTGGGGATGGACCGCTGTACACGCCGCCCATGCTCTTCTCCGCCAGGCGTTCCCCACGGGCGTGGGGATGGACCGATCTCCACCGACTGCTCGGCCGCCAGCCCCTGGCGTTCCCCACGGGCGTGGGGATGGACCGATCGAAATCACCGGCCTGGACAACTCAAACCAGCGTTCCCCACGGGCGTG
>JAKLDZ010000744.1 GCA_022703255.1 Myxococcota bacterium
TGGCAGCAGCAAGAAGTACGGCAGGAACAACGCGAGCCCTAGCAGGAGTGAGGTGCGCAGGACCCTCCAGGGCGGCCGGCATGCCAGCAACCAGGCCCCGCAGACGACGCAAGCGCATTGAGAACCGGCGAGCGTCGCCCCGGTCGAGACCATACACGCGGTGAAGATCGCGGTCCCCGCGACGAGGCGTGTCCGGGGTGCCGCGCGCCTCACCAGCCCGCGTCCGCATCCCCAGAGGTCGTGGAGCGATGTGTTCAAGGGCGCCTAGCGCTCCGGCTTCACGGCGGTGACGAGGTAGCCGCCGGCGGACTCGCTCGCCGTCGCGATCCTGAAGCCGACCGACGCCAGCATTTCGGCGGTCTCCTCCACCGGCGGCAGCATGTCCCGGCTGATCGCCTCGCTCGCGCCGGCGTGGATCTCGTTGATCCTCTGCCTTGGAATCAGGTGCCAGACATGGAGCGAGCCGCCTGGCCTGAGGACCCGGCCGAGCTCGATCGCGACGGCCCTGCGCTCCTCGAAGTGCGGCCAGACCGAATAGCAGATGATCCGGTCGCAGGTGCCGGCCCCGAAGGACAGCCGCCGCGCGTCCTCCGAATGCCAGGAGACCCGTGGGTCCGCGACCTTGCGCCGCGCGACCTCGATCATACGCGAGGAGATGTCGATGGCGAGGACCCGGCCCTCGGGCGACAGCTTCGCGAGCAGGGCCCGCGTGAGGTTGCCGGTGCCGCAACCCACGTCGAGGACTGTCTCGTCGGCGCGTACATCGAGCTCATCGAGGCCGGCCGCGAGCTTGCGCTCCAGCGCGGGTAGGTCCTCCCATCCGTCCCACTTCTCGGCGATGCCGTCGAAGAAGACCACCTTCGGGTTCGAGATCATTCGACACTCCCTTCGCGGGCGGCGGCGAGCCGTGCGGTTCTGCGTCCCAACCTCGCAACGGGTGGTACCACCACTGTTATGAGGATGATACCGGGCCAGC
>JAKLDZ010000745.1:0-713 GCA_022703255.1 Myxococcota bacterium
CCCGAGCATCCGCGCCGCGTGCTCGACCACCTCCACCGCGGCGCGATCGTGATCGGCTCGAAGCAGATCGCCCAGGCGTATGCCGCGCACGATCGCGCCGCGGTGGAGGTGGTCGAGCACGCGGCGCGGATGCTCGGGGCGTCAATTGCCAACGTGGTGACGTTGCTGTCGATTGGGTCGATCGTGATCGGCGGCGGCGTCACCGACGACCGCGGCCGGCTGACCGGCGAGGACTTCAAGGCGGTGCAGATCGGCGGTCCCTCGGGAGGATGCCTCACCCGCGAGCACCTCGACCTGCCCCTGGACTTCGACGGTCTCCTCGCCATGGGGGCCATGGTGGGCAGCGGGGGCCTGGTCGTGATGAACCAGGAGACCTGCATGGTCCGGGTGGCGAAGTTCTTCATGCAGTTCACGCAGAACGAGAGCTGCGGAAAGTGCGTCCCCTGCCGTGAAGGCACGAAGCAGATGCTCGCCCTGCTGGACGACATCACCGAGGGCCGGGCCACGGAAGCGACCCTTCCCCTCCTGGAGCAGCTGGCCCGAAACGTGAGAATCGGCTCCCTCTGCGGGCTGGGCAAGACGGCGCCGAACCCGGTGCTCTCCACCCTGAAGCACTTCCGCGACGAGTACGAGGCCCACGTCCGCCGGAAGGTCTGCCCCAGCCGGGCCTGCAAGAGCCTCCGGACGCCCGAGATCGATCCGGCGCTCTGCAA
>JAKLDZ010000745.1:723-959 GCA_022703255.1 Myxococcota bacterium
GGGCTGCACGCTCTGCGGCAGGAAGTGCCCCGTGGGCGCCATCCACGGCGAGCGCAAGGCCGCCCACACCATCGACGCCGCCACCTGTATCCGCTGCGGAGCCTGCGTCGCGGCCTGCAAGTTCAACGCGATCGGCGGGATCTGAGGGATCGAGCCATGACCAGAGAGAAGAGCCTGACCATCGACGGGTTCCGGGTCGACATCGACGGCGAACGGAACCTGCTGGACGTGATCCG